>QXZO01000037.1:3524-29144 GCA_009886305.1 Betaproteobacteria bacterium | reverse complement strand
CCTATGTACTATCACCAAGGTTAGGAAAAATATCAGCAGATCTGCTGGGAGTCTCTTCGATTCGACTTTACCATGATAATGTTCTCGCAAAACAATCTGGTTGTGGTCGAACACCATGGCACTTCGATGACCATCACTTTCCATTAGATACTAACGATGTAGTTACCGCCTGGGCACCAGCACAGGCCATTCCCGTTGAAATGGGTCCACTAGCGTTTGCGTATCCGCTCGACGTCCACAACTTAGTCAATGCTGTGGCATTTGAAAAGACTGGAACTAGTTATGACCGTGGGGTAACTCAAGTTTTTTCACAAAATAATGTTTCAGTAAATGAAACTTCATTCGAACTTGGCGAGGTTAGCTTTCACCACAATTTGTGTTTCCATACAGCCTCGCGAAACTGCACCAATCGTAGCCGGATCGTCCTAGCTAATACGTATTATAAAGACGGAGCACGGGTAGTTAATACCCCCACAATGGTCTCTGGTGATTGGCAGAAGTTCATGCCAAACATAAAACCGGGAGACGTTGCTTCTAGCTCCATGAATCCAGTTTGTTGGCCTATTAATACCAAATCTTTAGCAAAACATTCATGATCCTAGAACACCAGACAGATGAGTCAATTTATTTTTAATACCCATCAGACTCTCATAAAAAATGAAAAATATAGAAAATCATGGCGGCCTAAATTCAGCCTGGACAGACAGTCTTGCCCGCAATCAACACCCCGATGACACAGCACTTCTTGCTCATTTAAGAACCGTCCATCAACACAATGCAGGCTTCACTGAAATGTGCGCAAGTAGCTGCCGCGACGAGGCCGGGCGTAACAGTTACGAATGGCTAGCAGAAGCGGTACCTAGTATCGACGGCACACGCGTCCTTGATCTAGCTTGTGGCTCGGGACCATTATTGGAAATCTTATACGATCGTAATTTAAATCTCCAATTAACAGGAGTTGATATGTCTCCTGAAGAATTAGCACTTGCCAAGGGCCGTCTGCCAGAAGGTGTAGTTCAATTCTTTGAACTAAAAGCGCAGGATCTAAAAGCAATCGGTGATAATTCTAAAGATGTGGTGCTTTGCCATTGGGCTTTGACTTTGATGAACCCAATTGCCCCGGTCTTAGATGAAATCCGGCGGGTACTATCGAAGGGGGGACGCTTCGCAGCACTGGTAGATGGCCCCATGAGCGCGGCATCAATGTATACCGAAGTACACGACTTAATTTATAAGTGTGTTCAAGCAGAGCTACCCAATTATGGCCAAGTTGAATTAGGCGATCCACGCATACGTGGCACAGACAGCTTAAATCATCTTATCAGCGCAACCTTTCCAGATGCAGAAGTGACAGTTGAAACTAACGTGGTATCGATGGAAGGACCCGCGACTGAAGTAGCAGAACTCGCCGCGGGTTTCTTTTATGCTGCATTCACCTTACCAACCGAACTCAGACGAACAATGCTTTCAAAGCTTTCGGACCTGCTCGCGGTAACAAATCTAGGTGAAGATGCCGCTAGAAAGGCGCGATTTTCTATGCCAATCAATCGATTATTAGTTATTCCGTCCCCAAAATGAGAATATCAATTAATGTGGCTACACTAGGTTTAAAAAAAGAATAAGAAGCATGATTCTGATTGGTTTATGATTTTATTTATATAAAAATTTTCGAACTCATTACCAATTTTCTTTGATTTATGTCCAATACAAGCGAACACCACAAACAAGTCCTGTCATCGGATGATTTGATAGCACTGTTTAAACGCTCTCGGAAGCACTCCATTGACCTAATCGCAAACTTAAGTCCGGAAGACTGCCAAGCGCAATCCATGGAGGATGCAAGCCCTGCTAAGTGGCATTTAGCCCACGTCACTTGGTTTTATGAGCTAATGCTCCTCAAACCTTTTGAGAACCAATTCTCTTATTGGAATCCTCAGTTTGCCATCCTTTTCAATAGCTATTACAACGGTGTAGGAGACAAGCATCCTAGAAACAAGAGAGGACTAATAACACGACCTTCCATGGAAGAGGTTTTGGCGTGGCGTAAAAATATCGACAAAAGAGTAACCGAACTCTTGAGAAAAGAGTCTTCCTCTGAATTGCGTTGGTTATTGAAACTTGGAATTCAACACGAACAACAACACCAAGAGTTGTTGTTAACGGATATTAATCACCTTTTTTCTCATAACTCTCTCTACCCTGCCTATTTTTTGAATAATACAGAAACATGCTCTACGACTGATGAGTTTCATTGGATAAAAGGCGTTAGCGGGCTGGTAGATATCGGATATAAAGGTGATGAATTTCACTTTGATAATGAAACACCAAAACACTCCGCCCTGAATCAAACTCATTCGATAGGTAGCAGGCTAGTTAATAATTCAGAATGGCTTCACTTTATAGAAGATGGTGGTTACCAAGATTTTACTTGGTGGCTAGACGAAGGTTGGACATGGCTTCAGACGAAAAGTATTGATAGCCCCCTCTATTGGAGTCAAGATGAAGAAAGTCTCCGGTATAGATTCTCACTATACGGACGTTCGTTGCTTGATATGCATGCTCCAGTTTCCAACATCAGTTACTTTGAAGCTGACGCCTTCGCACGCTGGGCTAGCAAAAATATTAGTGAATATGCTGGGGCCAGATTACCAACAGAGTTTGAATGGGAAGCTTTCGCAGAACTAAAGTCTAAATCAAGCACAGACATGTTTGACAAAGTCTGGCAATGGACGAGTAGTAACTACGTGCCTTATCCTGGCTATGTGCCATGGCAAGGTGTCGCAGGAGAATATAATGGAAAATTCATGGTAAACCAAATGGTTCTCAGGGGCAGCTCTTGCTATACCCCAAAGGGGCATTCCAGAATCACTTATCGTAATTTTTTTCCAACTCATGCGCGTTGGCAGATGACAGGACTAAGACTAGCCAAAAATTAAATCTACATCCACATCAAGAAGCTCATAAAAAAGACGCTTGGAAGGCGTCTTTTTAAAATCTAAGCGAACAACAGATCAAAAATCAAATTTAACTCTGACCGACAACTCAGTAGCCTCCACGTCGACGGACGTTGTGGTTAGGGCTGCACCGGCTCCTACCTTTAAGTCAGCAATACCGTAATTCGTGTACTGGACCATTGTTAGCAGCGTCGTCGTTTCAGACAATTTATAACCTAATCCGGCTCCGAAACGAATCGATGTATCCGAATTATCAGCCGCATTGCCCACAATAGTCGTGGTTCCGTTCGCAGCAGGAATTCTTGTACCGTTTGTGGCAAAGTCAAACGTCGTCTGTCCGATTCCCGCCAGCACGTTCCAATCAAAAGTTTCATTAATTTGACCTGTGTAGTCTATCTCCAACATTAACGTATCGAGATCAAAGTCGCTCTCGGTCCCCGACAAAAAGACATCACCATCCGCCTGAGCACTGCCGGTTAGGTCATAAGTAACGCCCATCGCCTCGTATGCAATACTTACAGCAATATTTTCAAACCGCTTACCAACCGCAAAGCCAAAGCCACTGTCACCCTCTACACCGTCGCCGTTGAATGTGACAATTTCGTTGTTATCTCCGACATCTTGATCACTGCCTCCCGCATCGGAGGTTAATACATAATTCAACCGGAGATCTCCGGTCAAATCGTCACTCCATTTTGCATGGGTCATAGACGAAAAACTCAGCGATACTCCCATTACTATGATTCCTAATACCTTACCATTCATGTCGCACTCCTGACTATCTGTTGTACTTAATATTTAAATAAAACACTGTGTATTCTAACCACTCAAGGAGAATACAATAAAAAAAAAATCGGTGCTAAGAAATATAAATAGCTGTGTCAAAAATTCAACACCCGGATTAAGTGCGATACTAAACCCATAAACTCAACGTCAATCAAGATCCCGAATATGGAAAAGCCATTCTCACCAGCTTGCGAACGCAACCAAAGTCCAATTTTGGCTGTAATCAAACCAATATTAAAAAATATCAAAAATGTCTTAGAAATTGGGTCTGGAACAGGACAACATGCAGTACATTTTGCGAAACAACTTCCATGGATTAAATGGCAATGCAGTGATGTTAAGCCAAACTTATCCGGCATCCAGCAATGGATTGATGATGCTAACTTACAGAACGTACTGTCACCCGTTGAGCTAGACGTTTCGGTGAATAACATTACAAAGCAATACGGCGGCATTTATTCTTGCAACACCCTACACATTATGTCAAAGCAGCAAGTAAAAGATTTCTTCCACTTAGTTAGTGCGGCTACTGAACAAGGTGGCCAATTGATAATATACGGGCCATTTAATTACAGTGGTAAGTACACGTCTGACAGCAATGCCGATTTTGACTTATGGTTAAAAGCGCAAAATCCAAAAAGTGCTATTCGTGATTTTGAATGGATTGAAATGCTCGCCCAGAAAAATGGATTCAACCTAGTTAATGACGTATCGATGCCGGCAAATAATCGCTTACTGCATTTTAGTCAATCAACGACGGGCTCTTTGTGAATTACATTCTGAGACGGGGGAATAATTAAATAATCAGTGAACACCAAAGGTAACGCAAAAATTATTTTTCATATCTCCATTAAGTTTTCAAATAAAACCTAATAAACCGAACTCTTCTTCGCATAAATCAGCCAAAATCTTAACCCCCTCATTGATTTCTCTTGGGCTTGGATTACCAAAACACAGTCTAATCTTGTTCTTTCCGCTTGGATGAATGGACCATTCATTGCCGGGATTAATAGCAACACCACGCCTCAGTGCCATCGAACTCAGTAGGGAACTATCCACATTATTCGGCAACGTTATCCAAATAAAAATACCGCCAATTGGCTTCACATACCTTACAGAGGTACCGAAATATTTATCTAGAGCACCACACATCGCGTCAGATTTATATCGAAGGACTTCAATCAACCCTTCCACATGGGTATCGTAATTTTGCTCACAAAAACCTGCAAGTGCCATTTGCTCTAGTGAGCCGCAGCCCGCATCGGTTTTATACGGAATAATTCTAGATAGCACCTCCCAATCTGCAACTAAGTAGCCAACCCGAAGGGCCGGAGCAATCGTTTTTGAGTAAGACCCGCAGTAGATTACGTAGCCCTCGGTATCATACGACTTAATAGCCGGAGGTCGCCGTCCTTCCCACACCAAATCCGCATAACAATCGTCCTCAAAGATAGGAATCTGAAACTGAGACGACAACGCCAATAGACGCTTCCTCTTCGCAACAGACATGACTGTTCCAGTAGGATTTTGAATAGTTGGGATCGTATAGATATATCGGGGTTTTATTCCCCTATCTTTCATTGAGAGTAAAGATTCTTCTAAAAAATCCATACTCATTCCGTCCCGTTCCAAGGGGATCCCGACCATATTGACACCCAGCCTTTTCAGCCTTGTTATGGTCCCACCGTAATTTTCCTCTTCAATGACAACGGTATCCCCTTTCTTCAACAGCGCTTGATTCACCAAATCAAGCGCTTGAAGAGAGCCCGACAGCATCAGGACATTGGTTACGGAGCAAGATATAGAGGCCCTAGTGCTAAGCTGCTTAGTTATGAAACTCCTTAAAGGAACGTACCCTTGAGGACCACTCTCGAGACCATATTTTGCTAAATCCTTACCTTCCCGATTCAGAACTTTATCGATAGATTTTTTTAACTCAGCAACCGGAATGCTTTCAGCAGCGTTATGCCCACCTATGAAATTATATTTTGGATACCCAGACCACTCAAAGGTAGACTCTAAAGCACCTGGATGTAAGAAATTTTTAATATCGAACAATTGAACCTCACAAGAATCCCGATAGTTATTTTTTTAAATTATTTGGTACAAACCTTATTTGGGACGGGGACCAGGAAAACTATCAATCGATGGGTCAATTTGAGCACACTGCAATCGATCCTTGGTATAAATCTCCATGCTTGGTTTTAACCAAGCCGCATTATCAAAGGTTCCCGCTTTTATTAAGATAACATCAGGTAGTACCTCAACCTCAGAAAAAACAGGTGATCCACACCGCCCACAAAATGATCGTTTTACCACATTGCCCGAATCACCAATGGACTCGTACGTTTTTAAAGAGTTCAAGGATTCAAATGAAACCTGATCCTTCGCGTAGCTTGCAACAACTGAGTACGGAGCGCTGGTCTGCTTCTTGCAATCATTACAATGGCAATACAGAACTCTTATCGGATCACCTGCTACCTTATATCGCGTTACGCCACACAAACATCCACCAGCGTGTTCCATATTGCCTCCTTTTCAAGGTGAATAACTTAATTAGAGACCTCTTTCCAATTAATTTGGGTCATATAAACAACCAAGTCACCGGCGCTGATCATTAGGTCGCCGTCTTGGATATTAACCTGAAGCTTCATAGAGCGATTCAGTAGACTTTCCACTTCATTTGAATCCTTATATGAAAAATTAACAACTCGAAGATTATCAAACCGTGTGGAGGAATTTTTGACTTTATCCCACCACAACTCAGCCGCTCTACCACCGTAACTATAAATCACCACCTCGTTCGCTCTCGCACACGACTGACGAATAATTTTCTCACTCGGCAACCCCAATGCAACCCACAACTCGAGCTCCCCACTCAAACTTTTTTGCCAGATATCAGGCTCATCATCCGTGGCAAGTCCTTTCGAAAACTCCAATCGTTCACGGACATTCAATGCGAAAGCGAGAATACGCAATATCAAACGTTCGTCGGTCTCAGATGGATGTTTTGCGACAGTCAGATTATGAGTACCGTAATAGTGACGATCCATGTCAGAGATTGAGAGTTCAACCTTATAAATAGTAGCTTTTTGCGCCATGGTGTATCACTTCTTAAAAAGGTTGAGATATCCGATACAGTGTTTTTACACAATCCACAGTGGAGTATAAAAACCTGAACATAGATGATAACCCTTTGCGCTGACCGACATATTCAATGCTCATTGAGAGATCAAGCGATCCGCCCTCAGCACTCAAATAGACGTCTAGCTATTTTAGCCAAACTCAGACGAAGAAAATAATTACTCAGCTAGCATTAAAAAATTACAAAATATGCAGGAATAAGTCATACATGCCGAAAAGAGTTTTAAAACCATTGAAAACCAAGTAACTTACCTTGTTAAATTTCCAGAGGGAGAAACCATTTGTTAGTAGCAATTTTTACTATTCTTGCTTTGCAGCTTACTGGCGAAGCTCTGCAAAAATATTTTAATTTAACTATTCCTGGACCTGTCATTGGGTTGATGTTGATGCTTCTAGCTTTAATGATGACAAATTTAAAAATATTTAATATAGCCACACCTCTTCGCATCAACATTATCAATACGTCGGAAAAACTACTCAGTTACCTATCCTTACTTTTTGTACCGATAGGAGTGGGCGTCATCATGCATCTCCAACTACTGGAGATGCAATTACTTCGTATTTTGGTGGTAATCCTGGCCGGAACAATGAGTACGATGGTTTTTACATCATTTGTTTTTTCTAAGATCAGCACAGTAAAAGACGATGACTGAAGCCGACAAACTATATCAAGTCTGGGTTTATCTCCAGGCAGAACCACTATTCTGGCTAACACTTACAATTGGGGCATACCTTTTGGCTGACAAAGCTTATAGAACTTGCCATCTATTCCCAATATTAAACCCTGTAGCCGTTAGCATCATGTTGGTTAGCGCGTGTCTAATCAGCTTCGACGTTGAATACGAGCGATACTTTGATGGCGCAAAATTTATCCACTTCCTTCTTGGACCAGCGACCGTAGCTTTGGCTATTCCGATTTACCTCAATTGGAATATAGTTTCCCGCGCAAAAACAGCAATATTGATATCTGTATTCTTAGGGGTACTTTTTGCGATAAGTATCACATACGGAATCGCGTGGTTTCTGGATTTGGATATAAAAACTATTATGACCTTACTACCTAGAAATGTTACTGCGCCCATAGCCATGGGCATCTCGGAAGTCATCGGTGGCGTACCATCTCTGACAGCAATACTTACGATTGTGACGGGCATCACCGGTGCCGCGTTAGGCACATTCACTTTAGACCTCTTTCGAATAAAGAATATGGCGGCGCGCGGCTTCGCTTTCGGGCTAGCAAGTCACGGCATAGGTACGGCTCGCGCCATGTCTAAGAATGATGAAGCAGGTGTCTTTGCAGCGGTCGCTATGGGACTCAGTGGCATCGTCACGGCCTTAATAATACCGCTGATCTTTCTTGTGGCTCAGGATCTGTTGTAAAAGCTTATTTTTGTATACAAAAAAGGTGTCGTTGTTTGTAATAAGATAAATGACGATTCCTTGTTAAGGAAAATGTAATCTATAGTTTCGGACATATTAAATTAGCAACTGATTGTAATTTCACTGAACCGCGTCCATTCAATATTAATATTATTTTATGAACATACGATTTTTTATCGCTTTAGTCTCCCTGTTACTTGTACCGAATTACGCTTGTAGCGAGTCTATGGAGAATTTAGTTCTGCGTGATGGTCTTTTTTACGAAAGATCCTCTAATAGTCCTTACACCGGAGTGCTGGACGACAAAAGGAGTCGAGGGTCAGTTATCGACGGAAAACAAGAGGGTCCTTGGGTTGCTTATTGGAAGAACGGAAAAATATCTTCAAAGGGACACTATAAAAAAGGGAAACAGGATGGTTCCTGGCTTTACTATTTTGACAATGGCAATGTGTGGAGCGAGGAGAGTTGGAAAGATGGAAAGCAAGAAGGAACATGGATTACTTACTGGGATAACGGTAAGCTAAGATCTAAAGGTGATTATATAAACGGAAAACAAGAAGGCCCATGGGTGAGTTACTGGAAGAGTGGTGAAGTATCCGAATGGGAAAGCGGAACATTTAAAGACGGGGAAAGAGTCAGCGAGTAATGGTACACGTCAAAAGCACTGCTACGATTTTATCGTGCGAGCACAATGAATCAATTAATTGATTAAACATCAGCGAGGTAATAAATTGATACATCATCGCCTTTTCCTTATCCTTATACTAGGCTCGATTCTTTTTTCAGCGCCTGCTGCCTTTAGTGCTTCGTTACCTGTAGAAACATCAAAAGTTAGCATCTTGAGTAATGGCACCCGCATCAGCGCAACTGTTTACACTCCTCAGTTCGATGACGCCACACGAAAATTACCCGCTATTGCCATGGCCCATGGCTGGGGTGGGAAATCAGCACACTTAGCGCGGTACGCTTCAAAATTTGCAGCAGCTGGATTTATGGTTGTCTCTTTTGATTACAGGGGATGGGGCAACAGCGACAGCAGACTGGTTCAAGTTCGTTCTGTTGATGACGGCTCATACGAGCTCGTAGAATACAAGGGCGTTGTAGATCCTATTGACCAGTCAGAGGACTATTTTTCCGTGATTAATTGGCTCAGCACTCATCCGCAAGTTGATGTTGAAAAAATTGGACTATGGGGTACGAGCTGGTCGGGAGGCACCGTTGTTTATGTCGCCGCACGAGACCCACGAGTAAGAGTAATTGTCAGTCAGGTATCTCCTATAGGTTGGCCAGATGACCTCAGACGTCAATGGAAGCAGCAATGGCTCCAAATCGGTGGAGAACGAACAAGGGGTATACGCGGCTATCCAGCGCCATTTAAGAAAGAAATAGGAAATTTAACTGGCGGTATGATTTGGGAAAGGCTAGCTTTATTTAATCCAAGAGATGATGTGAGCCTTCTAAAAGGATGTGCGAGTCTTTTTTTAGTTGCAGAAAATGAAGAACTATTTGATAACGATCAAACCGCTCTGGTTGCCTACAAAAGAGCCCCTTCACCCAAAGAATATATAGTAATTCCAGGAGCGAACCACTACTCCATCTACGATGGGGAAAGCTTAACAATAGCGATCAGAGAGGCTATATCATGGTTCGCAGAACACCTGAACTAAAATTACTTGATGTTTAAAGCTCTTAAATACCTATAAATTAATGTCTCTGTTATTCGCTTATATTGCGCTTGCACTCGGCGTATCCTTTATATGCTCCTTGCTCGAGGCAACCCTCTTATCACTCACTCCAACATACCTCGCAAGTATTGAGTCTACAAGACCAGAGGTAGCAAAACGTTGGCAGGGATTCAAACAAGACATCGGAAAGCCTTTAGCAGCGATACTCTCCCTCAACACAATCGCCCATACCGTTGGCGCGGCTGGAGCTGGCGCACAGGCAACGGCGCTATTTGGTGATATTTATTTTGGTCTAATTTCAGCGATCCTTACACTTTTAATTTTAGTACTTTCGGAAATAATTCCAAAAACGCTTGGTGCTCGGTATTGCAAGGAACTAGCACCCACTTGTGGACATTTATTAAAGATCGTTCAAGCGTCGATGTACCCATTAGTAATTTGCACAGAGCGGCTGACTAATTGGTTATCTCCTGCGACGGACGAGCCTATGGTTTCAAGAGAGGATTTTCGTTATTTAATAAAAGTTGGACAGCGTGAGGGAGTGCTTGACGCAAAGGAAGCCCAATCATTAACTTCCATGTTTTCCTTTAGAGGCCTTACTGCTCAGGATGTTATGACTCCAAGAACGGTTATTACGTCACTCCACGCAGATATGACGATCGAGCAAGTCATCAAAATTAAACCAGCAATAACGTTTTCCCGCATACCAATTTTTAATGAGGGGCGAGATGACATCATAGGCTTTATTCGAAAAGATGATATTTATGAACAAGCAGTTAGTGGGGATGCTCAGAGAAAAATCAGCTGTTTAAAACGTGACCTTTTGAGTATTCCTGGCACCAAAGACTTGCCAAGCTTGATGCAAACCATGGTGGAAGACAGACATCCAATGGCGCTCATCGTTACCGAATATGGTGATCCACTTGGACTTGCGACTATGGAGGATTTAGTAGAGACAATGATTGGAATGGAAATTGTAGATGAATCTGACTCCTATATCGACATGCAAGCAAGAGCGAGAGAACTTTGGCTACGGCGTGCAAAAAAATCAGGTTTAGTCGCCGAGAAGGAGTAGTTTTCGCTTGTCTATCGCACATTGGAGATAAAAACAAAGATCGCAAGGCATTGACAACGGTTCATCCGTAGCCAGATACTGGAGCGGGATGGGTAAACTGAGGAGGTCGTAATGAGAACCGTCAGAGAACTAATTGATGCTAAAACACACAGACTGGTGTCTATTCAGCCACACCATAGCGTTTATGATGCTCTCAAAAAAATGTCCGAACATGATATTGGAGCTCTAATCGTATTGAACGAAATGAGGCTAGTGGGCATTTTCTCGGAGCGCGATTATGCAAGAAAAATTATTCTTGATGGAAAAACGTCAAAATTAACAACCGTCTCGGAAATCATGACCCGCAAGGTTGTATGTGTTACTCCCGATCGAACTGCCGATGAGTGTATGGCAATAATGACTGAAAAACGCGTAAGGCACCTTCCAGTAATCGATCAAAAAAACGTTTTAGCTGTGGTTTCTATTGGAGACATCGTGCGCGAGATGATTTCAGATCAAAAGCATACGATAAAACAACTCGAGCAATACATCATGAGCTAACATCCGCCCGAGATTAATTAAATAAGCAAGTCACAATCTTTCGGTCATTTAACGATACCGTAACTCTATCTCCCTTACGGATTGGATAAAGGCCAAGCGTCGTTCCAGCAAGGACCATATCGCCACTTCGCATAACCAATTCATGCTCTATTAAGTTATCGCGCAGCCACTTCAGTGAGCCCTCTGGGGTATTATCAATTGGCCAAATCTTCATCGTCCTGAAAATCGAATCATTGATCGTTAACGATAACTCCGTTCTGACATCGATATGCTTAATATCTCCGAACTCGTGGCTAGGTAAGATCACCCCCGCATGGAGACCGTTATTAGCAATCAATTCAGATAATGTTTTTTTGTTAGATCTAAAGACAAAGTTATGTAATTCAATAACAGGTAAAACGCTTTGGACATTACCTTTGTCATTGATCTTGAAAGCCATCTCGGCCTCAATCGCTAAATCACAGTATGAATCGATGGATAGCTCTATTTCCGAACTAAAAAACTCACTACTGAATAAGGTTCCACGAATCGGCCCGCTCATTCCAAACTGACTTTTAATATCGTCGCCAATACAACCTATCTTATAACCAGCAA
Organism: Betaproteobacteria bacterium; assembly: GCA_009886305.1. Taxonomy (GTDB): domain Bacteria; phylum Pseudomonadota; class Gammaproteobacteria; order Burkholderiales; family Eutrophovitaceae; genus Eutrophovita. Next base: position 16,986 of record QXZO01000037.1, on the reverse strand, counting down.
CGCTTTCTCCTTCTTTTTTTCGTAGCTCGGTAACCGCATCCTGGATCTGATAAGCCTCAGTCACACTAATCTCAAACGTTGGTTCGCTGAAGCATGTTCCCGGATTGATGTTTCTATAATCGTCCAACTGATTTCTAGCTAGTGCTTCAATATCAAACATCCCGTGCGTCTCTTAAGTTGAGCAAGAATTAAAAATAAAACCGTCACGGTCTACTTTTATGAAGTTCCTCGCGAAGTTGTTGTATCTCAGACCGTAAGTTCACAATATCTTCATGAATTCTCTCATCATCAAGCTTTTCCTCTTCACCGACAAAGTAAGCTGATATAGAAGCAATCGCCATCGAGAACAAACCAAATCCAACAAGCACCATAATGATGGCGAACATTCGTGATGAAGCCGTAGTCGGCACTAAGTCACCGTATCCAACGGTAGACGCAGATACAAAAGCCAGCCATAACCCTTCTCCAAATGAATCGATCGTCGGTTCCAAGAAATAAAAACCTAAACCAGAAAGCAGCCAAGCTATCAAAGAGAATCCTATTGCAAGCGGAACACCTCTAGCCAGGAACCAACGACCCGTAGATAGCAGGCCTCTTACACCGACAGAAAAGATTGTTATTACTCTTAACACGCGCGCAGCCGCCAGCCAAATACCCTGCACCAATCCACATAAACTCAGAGCAGAAGTAACAATAATCAAGAGATTTAACCAATTATTAAAAATGTAGCTATTTCGACTGTCACTAAGCATTAAAAGACCCACAAACTCAAAACCAAAAACGACCAAAACTGTCCACTCGAGAATATTAAGCAAACGGTCGGAATGCTCTCTCATCCCCTCATCAGTAATAAATACTATTAATGGCAACGCCACCAAAGCCAATAATGTCATTAATCGATCGGAACGCATTCCCCAGCGACGCGCCGCCTCTGAGTCACTGTGAGCTACGCCTCCTAGACCAGCCCAAGCACTGATTGACTTTTTGTTCATAACGACCCCAACGTAATACCCTGAGAATACTTTACCCTAGCCTACATAGAAGAAGACCGCCAGGCACCATCAAAGTAACACTTTGCAATAAAATTGTGTGTTGGACAGCAAATCGGGCCTAAGGAACCACAAAACCAAGATAGGAGCTAATTATCCAACATTGGTCAAAGGATTTTTTAGATACAAAAGGCTAGTTCCTCAATCGGTACCCCGATGTAAATATCCATGTGATTATTCCGAACAGTAAGCTGCTAAATACTCCAATTGCGGCCAATGAGAGGCCGACAGGAACATCCGAGACACCAAAAAAGGCCCATCTGAAACCTGATATTAGATAAACTGCGGGGTTAAATAAGGTTATCGTTTGCCATACAGGTGGCAATATTTTTATGGAATAAAAACTGCCGCCTAGAAAAACAAGCGGAGTTAGAATCAGCGTGGGAACTATATTAAGTTGTTCAAAATTACGCGCACAAATCCCAATAATAAAGCCCAAAAGGCTAAATGCTACAGAAGTGAGACCCAAAAAAAGTAGCATCACAAATGGATGCGCTACCGTCACCGGCACAAAAAGATAAGACACCGAAAGAATAATTAATCCTAGCGCGATCGATTTCGTCGTTGCTGCACCAACATATCCAACAACCATTTCCCAAGGTGAAATAGGTGCAGACAGTGGCTCATATATGGTTCCAAGATATTTAGGGAAATAGATACCAAACGATGCGTTAGCGACTGACTGAATAATCACTGTAAGCATGATCAATCCCGGCACAATAAATACTCCATACGGCACGTTATCAATCATGGCCATTCGACTACCTATCGCTGAACCAAAAACAACGAAATACAGTATCGTAGAGATCACAGGTGATGCAATTGACTGTAAGGGTGCACGAAAGGTTCTAGCCATTTCAAAATGATAAATCGCTTTCATTGCATAGATATTCACGTCGACTCCTCAGCCACTAATCCTACAAAAATATCCTCCAAAGAACTCTGGTAGGTGTGAACATCTATAATCGAGACACCCTCCTCAGTCAAAGCTGCCAATACCGAAGTGACATCAACTTGTTCCATGCTAGCGTCGTATTTGTATATGAGTCGCATTCCAGTGTTTTCTATCTGTATATCCAGACCACTAAGACTTAACGGTACCTTTGTAATTGGCCGATTAATATCGATCCATAATTGCTTCGTGCCAAGACGCTTAATCAACTCGGTCTTTTCTTCTATCAGGAGGATTTTTCCTCCGTTAATAACCGCAATACGATCTGCGATCTCCTCAGCTTCTTCAATATAATGCGTGGTCAGCACAATGGTAACGCCACGCTTTTTGAGATCCTTTATGACCTTCCAGGTTTCACGACGCATGTCTACATCTACACCCGCCGTTGGTTCATCCAAAAAGAGAACCTTCGGCTCGTGACTGAGCGCTTTCGCAATGAGTACCCTACGCTTCATACCACCCGACAATTCTCTGATTTGCGTATTACGTCTTTCCCATAACGAGAGTTGTCTTAATATCTTTTCAATATAGGCTGGGCTTGGCTTCTGACCAAACAATCCACGTGACAATTTCACTGTCCCCAATACGGTCTCAAACGGCTCCAACATCAACTCTTGTGGAACAAGCCCAATCATTGAGCGGGTTCTCCGATAATCACGGACCACATCATAACCATCAATTGAAACGGCGCCTGTGCTGATTGTTGTAAGCCCACAGATTATTGAAATCAGCGTCGTCTTTCCGGCACCATTGGGCCCTAACAAAGCAATAATCTCCCCTGCGCCAATTTGAGCGGAGACGTTATCAAGAGCAAGATGCCCATCGCCATATTGTTTTGTCAGTTGTTGAATATCAATAATGGATTGCATGCACTTTTTGTGTAATTTATTAATGCCTAGAGATTAAGTTAACAGGTTATGGGACTAACCTTAACAATGAACGTTCCAGTTACTTTGCTGCTGGTCTCTTAAGACTGGAGCGGATTCAGTATTGTAACTAAACATAGTCCGTCAACATCACTGTGATTTATGTCCACGACCTTAAAAAGCTGAATGAATCAATACGTTCAACAAAATAATTATGAATTGGTTATGCTTTGAATACGAACCAGAGCTCATAAATATTAATGCTGAATACACAACGCTAACACTTAAAATCGCTGCAGCGAATTATGAACCAAGGTAATAAAGCAACTTACGGAACCAAAAAAATTATCGTACAAGGTCTTTACAAGATTTTTAGCGAGGTGGATAGCGATGTTATTAAACTTTTAGAGGACGGACTCAATAAAGAAGAAATCCTTGAAAGAACTGGAAGCATTGTCGGCGTCTGTAATGCAAGCTTCTCTATTAACGAAGGTGAAATTTTCGTTGTTATGGGACTTTCTGGCTCAGGAAAGTCTACGTTGGTCAGACTTTTAAACCGCCTGATTGAACCCACCTGCGGCACAATCCATTTTGACGGTACCGATATCACGAAAATGTCCCCGGAAGATTTAATCATATTTCGGCGCGAAAAAATCAATATGGTATTCCAGTCTTTTGCTTTGATGCCACACATGAACATCATCGACAATGCAGCATTTGGTCTAGAACTAGCGGGCGTTCCCATCGAGGAGAGACACTCAAGGGCATCGCAAGCGTTAAATCAAGTTGGATTAGAAGCGTTTTCACAGAACTACCCAGATGAACTCTCTGGTGGTATGCAACAGCGAGTTGGGCTTGCGAGAGCGCTCGCCTGCAATCCATCCGTCATGCTAATGGATGAAGCTTTCTCTGCGCTCGACCCGCTCATCCGTGCAGAAATGCAAGATGAACTACTTAAACTTCAAGAAAAAAGTCGTCGTACAATCATATTTATTACCCATGATCTGGATGAAGCCATGAGAATTGGTGATCGAATAGCCATCATGGAGGATGGACAGATCATTCAAACTGGAACACCTGAGGAAATTTTAAAAAACCCTGCTAACGACTACGTCGCATCATTCTTTCGTGGCGTTGATACGTCCAATATCCTCAGCGCTAGAGATATCGCGATAAATTCTCAATTCACCGTAATTGAAACCGAAGAACAGAAACTACACGCAACCTTAGAAAAATTACATAGGACAAACTGCTCCTTTGGCTACGTACTCAATTCAAACGAGAACCTAGTCGGCGTAATCTCGGAATATAGTCTTGAGCAAGCGATAGCTGAGGATCCAGATCAAGACATAGCGAAAGCGTTAATACCTGGGATAAAGACTTTGCGTGAAGATACTTCACTGAGAGATTTAATCGGCGTTGTTTCAGAATCAGCGTATGGCGTTCCCGTAATAAATAATTCCAGCAAGTATATAGGGTGCATCACAAAAACTAGTTTACTGAGCACCTTGAATCAAAGATTGGATAAAAAAAATGTCTGATCATACAGAAACCAGCATTACAAATTCACCTAAACCAACTCAGGTGGAAGATCCTTGGGGAAATACCCTCGATGCGAGTGCACAAGACGCTGAAAGCGCTTTGGTTGACGCCTGGAGCTCGTCTGAGCCTAATACGGAAACATCAAATCCTGACTGGCTTTTATCAAGCACACCTGAGGAGGCAAACTTTAGCCTCCTTGATCCGTTTGTCCACACATCGATTCCGTTAGATCAATGGACAGAAATTGGGCTGGGGTGGTTAGTGACGAATTTTCGTCCGGCCTTCCAAGCTATCCGTGTCCCAATAGACTTAATACTATCAACAATAGAGGGAGGATTATTAGGAGCATCTCCCTTACTGCTCATCCTAATATTTACTCTTCTCGCATGGCAATTGACAAGGTTCAAACTTGCTATGGGGACATTTGGTTCTTTTGTTTTCATTGGCCTCATTGGTGTGTGGTCAGAAGCAATGATCACGCTAGCTTTAGTGCTCACTGCCGTCTTCTTTAGCTTGCTCATTGGATTACCTATTGGAATTTGGCTGGCACGATCCAATAAAGCTTCAACCGCACTCCGTCCAATATTAGATGCGATGCAAACCACACCCGCCTTTGTATATCTCGTGCCGATCGTGATGCTGTTTGGTATCGGAAATGTTCCTGGTGTAGTTGTAACAATTATCTTTGCGCTCCCTCCTCTGATCCGATTGACAAATCTGGGAATTCGTCAAGTACCAATTGATCTGATCGAGGCCTCTCGCTCCTTTGGTGCTAGCTCAAATCAGTTACTCATAAAAGTTCAGCTACCCTTAGCTATGCCTACGATCATGGCAGGGGTCAATCAAACCCTAATGCTATGTCTCTCTATGGTTGTAATCGCGTCGATGATTGCTGTTGGTGGACTTGGTCAAATGGTGCTAAGAGGAATTGGGAGGCTAGATATGGGGCTAGCAACTGTCGGGGGGGTTGGTATCGTACTTCTAGCTATTGTGCTAGATCGAATTACGCAGGCTATGGGAGAGAAGAAACGCGCCAAAGGCCTTAGACACTGGTATCAGGGTGGGCCTGTCGGTCTATTCCGAACATTAATATTAAAGAAGAAGCAAAGACTATAAACTTACGTATTATCTACATTTGAAAACACGATTAAAAAAAGGTTACTAATGAAATCAATACGGACCACTCGACATATTGGCACTTTAATAGCGACGATCATTATTATGACCACCGCTATTTACAATGTGGAAGCTGAAGATCTTCTGCCAGGAAAAGGTGTAGTGATTCAGCCCGGACAAGAAAATATAGATGGTGAGAACTTTCAAACTATCATAATTATTAAAGCCTTAAAAGAATTAGGCTATGACGTCAAAAGTGTTCAACACACAAGATATCCAGTACTACATGTTGCTATTGCAAATGGAGATATTACGTTCATGGCTGATCATTGGAACCCACTTCATCAAGCATTTTTTAATGAAGCGGGTGGGCAGGACAAATTAATCCGTTCCGGAAAGTACATTTCAGGCTGCGCGCAGGGATATTTAATCGACAAAAAAACTGCCGATAGACATAACATCACAAACATCAATCAGCTTGTTGATCCTGAAATCGCAAAATTATTTGATGCTAATAATGATGGTAAAGCTGATCTTGCAGGGTGCGTGCCCGGATGGGGTTGTGAACGAGTCATTGAACATCAAATGGATGCATTCGACCTCAGATCAACAGTTTCTCACAATCAAGGTGAGTATTCAGCCATTATCGCCGACACAATTACTCGATATAAAGAAGGCCAATCTATTTTGTATTACACGTGGACCCCTTATTGGGTTTCTGGCGTTTTAGTCCCAGGACGCGATGTTACTTGGCTGGAGGTCCCTTACTCGGCTCATCCAAACAACGTAGACACAAAACTTAAAAATGGGAAAAATTATGGCTTTGAAGCGAATACGCAGATGATTGTCGCGAATAAAGAATTTATTTCACAAAATCCTGTAGTAGCCAAACTTTTCCAAGTAATGAATATATCGGTAAACGATGTCTCTGCTCAAAATTTGAAAATGAAAGAAGAAGGTCAAGGCGGATGGGAAGCAGCAGAGCGGCATGCAGATGCATGGATTAAAGCTAATCGCCGAACCTTTGATGTTTGGTTAAATGCTGCGAGAGCTGCTATTTAGAGTTGCAAACTCACATGAACTCTTTGGGTCCAGATATGTCGAGAACAAGGTTCATTCGCATTGATCAATGGACACACATCTTTTAGTCAAAGCAAATGTCATGAAAAAAGAAATATCGGAAAGCGACAAGAGCGAAATCATCGAGATGGCGCTATCTGACCATGCAAGCTTCGAAAACATCAAGGAGGTTCATGGTCTTCGTGAAAGTGAAGTTAAAGCGCTTATGCGAAAAAACTTAAAAACTGGCTCCTACAAGGCTTGGAGGAAACGGGTTCGAACATTCTCAGATCGACGCGCAAACTACAAGTAAAACTTACCCCAATACTGGCGACAGCCACCTAAAGTTTTCTTCCTCACCCTCTTGACGTAGTTGGCTATACGTAGCCACTTGATCTTCACCGATATTCCCAAGCATAAAGTAACGGGCGTCCGGATGGGCAAAATAAAATCCACTAACAGATGAAGTTGGCCACATTGCGAGACTATCGGTTAACGATATTTTCGTTTCAGTCTCAACATCCAGTAGATCCCAAAGCGTACGTTTCTCTCGATGATCAGGACACGAAGGATAACCTGGAGCGGGACGTATTCCCCGGTACCTTTCACGAATGAGATCTTCATTGCCTAACTTTTCTCCCGTGTCATAACCCCAATATTCAGTACGTACCCGTTGATGCAGGTGCTCCGCAAAACTCTCGGCAAAACGATCCGCCAAGACCTTCAATAAAATAGCTCGATAATCATCGTGTTCCGCCTCATAACGCTTTACATGTTGCTCAATTCCATGCCCAGTCGTCACCGCAAAGCCACCAATATAATCAAGGGTTCCAGCATTCCTTGGAGCAATAAAATCGGATAAGCATAACTGTGGTTTACCATCAGGTAGTGGCCTCTGCTGTCTCAACCAATGGGTGCGTGCAATCTCTCGACCATGGTCATCAGGGTCAAGAATAACGATACTGTTACCCTCTGAATACGCTGGAAAACAGCCAAAAACAGCATCCGCTCTCAGCCACTTCTCATCAATAATTTGCGTCAACATTGACTGCGCGTCTTTGAAGAGTTTACGAGCTTCTGGGCCTTTCCTTGGATCATTCAAAATCTCCGGAAACTTCCCACTAAATTCCCACGCATTAAAAAAAGGCATCCAATCAATTGTTTCTACCAAACTTTCAAGTGGATAGTCTCGCAACACCTGCTTACCTAACACCTTGGGCACAGCTATGCTACCTGCATCAAAGACTAATGACTCCGCCCTGGCGTTTGCATCGGATATTGACAAGATTTTTTTCGTCTTACGACCAGAGTGAACCTGCCGTTTACGATCGTGCTCTACCTTTATCTCTTCGTAGAAATCTTCTCGATGGTCACCCAACAGTTTTGATGCCACACCAACCGCTCTACTTGCATCTTTTACATAGAGCACGGTTTGTGAATAAGCTGGGTCAATCTTAACTGACGTATGCGCAGGGCTTGTTGTTGCTCCACCAATTAATAAAGGGACGTTAAAATTTTGCCTCTCCATCTCTGAAGCAACCGTTACCATTTCGTCGAGCGATGGGGTTATTAGGCCAGACAACCCAATGATATCCGCATTATATTCAAGCGCCGCATCTAATATTTTCTGCGCAGGGACCATTACGCCGAGATCAATCACCTTATAGTTGTTACATTGAAGGACGACACCTACAATATTCTTACCGATATCGTGCACGTCGCCCTTTACCGTGGCCATGATGATGACGCCATGCTCTCGGCTAGTATCTCCAGTCGCCGCTTTCTCCTCCTCGATAAAGGGAATCAAATGTGCAACCGCTTTCTTCATAACTCGAGCAGACTTAACTACCTGCGGTAAGAACATTTTACCTGCACCAAACAAATCTCCGACAGTATTCATTCCGTCCATGAGGGGACCTTCGATAACGTGTAACGGCCGAGTGGCTTTCAATCGAGCCTCTTCGGTATCCTCGACAACATAGGCGTCAATTCCTTTCACCAACGCATAAGATAATCGCTCCTCACATGAGGTGCTGCGCCACTCCGCAATCATATCGTCTTCTATCACTTTTCCGAGGTTAAAGCGAGGCGCCGCATCAACTAGCCGTTCGGTCGCATCGTTACGACGATTAAGAATGACATCTTCGACTAATTCGCGTAACTCCATATCAATATCTTCATAGATTGCCAATTGCCCTGCATTAACAATCCCCATGGAGAGACCTTGGCGGATGGCATAAAACAAAAATACCGAATGCATAGCTTCTCGCACAGAATTATTGCCTCGGAATGAGAACGATACATTTGAAATACCGCCGGAAATATAACTGTAAGGGCAATGCGTACGTATATCATGACAAGCAGCTATAAAATCTTGCGCGTATCCATTATGTTCCTCTATGCCTGTCGCGACAGCAAACACATTAGGATCAAAAATAATATCTTCGGGCGGAAAATTAATTTCATCAGTCAACAACCGATATGACCTCTCACAGATTTCTTTTTTTCGACGTTGGGTATCAGCTTGGCCTTGCTCATCAAAAGCCATGACAATGACTGCGAACCCATAACGACGGACCTTTCGTGCCTGTTCTAGAAACTGCTCTTCACCTTCTTTCAATGAAATCGAGTTGATGATGCCTTTACCTTGTACACATTGCATGCCCGCTTCCAGCACATCCCACTTCGATGAATCAATCATCACAGGCACACGAGAAATATCCGGCTCAGAGGCAATCAAATTAAGAAAAGTGATCATGGCCGATTTCGAATCAAGCATGCCTTCATCCATATTGATATCAATAATCTGCGCACCATTTTCAACTTGTTGTCTCGCAACTGTTAATGCATCATCGAGCTGGTTATTGAGAACTAACCGCTTGAACACAGCAGAACCAGTCACATTCGTTCGTTCGCCGACATTAATAAAACCAGTCGTCTTGTCAGCAATGAAGGGTTCGAGCCCGCTTAATCTCATCAATGGTTCAAAGTCAGGAACAATACGTGGGGAAGCTCCTCCGACCTGCTCTGCAATTAACCGAACATGTTCAGGCGTCGTACCACAACAACCTCCTACAACATTCACCAATCCACTTTGTGCGTACTCAGCGACAATCTCAGCCATCTCCTCTGGACTTAAATCGTATTCGCCAAATTGATTAGGCAAACCCGCGTTCGGATGTGCGGATACAAATGTGTCCGCGACACGAGATAAATCTGCTAAAAACTGACGTAGTTCTATTGGTCCAAGCGCGCAATTTAAACCAATCGTCAGTGGTCTGGCGTGACGAACCGCAAACCAAAAAGCCTCCGTTGTTTGCCCCGACAAAGTTCGACCTGATGCATCAGTAATCGTGCCAGAAATCATAATTCGTATCGGTATACCGGATTCCTCCGCAACCACATCTATTGCATAAAGAGCAGCTTTTGCATTTAACGTGTCGAATATGGTTTCAACTAAAATTAGGTCTGACCCGCCCTTCATGAGAGCACGTGTTGCCTTGGTATATGTGTCAACTAGCTCAGCGTAAGTAATATTACGTGCGCCGGGATCGTCCACATTAGGGCTAATTGAACAAGTTCGATTTGTTGGGCCCAAAACACCTGCCACAAGCACAGGACGTCCGATGCACTCATCGGCGACTTTCCTAGCAAGTCTCGCCGCCTCTATATTGAGCTCGTAAACAAGGTCTTCCATACCGTAATCCGCCATAGAGGGAGCGTTGGCGTTAAAAGTGTTTGTTTCGATAATACTTGCACCAGCATCTACATACGCCCCATGTATTGATGCGATCAGTCCAGGCTGAGTCAAGGTCAATAGGTCATTATTACCTTTGAGATCTTGCTCATATTCAGCAAAACGACTTCCTCGATAATCGCTTTCCGTTAATTCAGCACCCTGAATCATGGTGCCCATTCCTCCATCGAGAATAATTATTTCATTGGGCAAGGTGTCTAAAAGCCATTTAATACGTTCAATCCGATTCATTTGCTACCTCGAACACCAATTGCATGACAGACTGTAAAGCTAAGCTCAGCACGATTTAAAGTGTAAAAATGAAAGTCACGAACACCTTCCCGACCTAGCGCCTCGACTTGCGAGACAGCCACATGAGCCGCAATGTGTTGCCTTGTCGTGACATCGTCATCTAATCCGTAAAACAAATCAGCCAAGCTCGACGGTAACGATACTCCGCACGAACCCGCAAAACGAATCAGTGTTTTGTAATTAGTTACCGGCAAAATACCAGGTATCAACTCTACCTTTATACCGGCAGATTCCACCCGGTCACGAAATTTTAGGAATACAGTATCGTCAAAAAAGAACTGAGTTATTGCACATTTAGCACCTGCGTCAACTTTACGTCTTAAACTGTCTAGATCTGCCTCTTCGGAGAGCGCCTGGGGGTGAGTTTCTGGATAGGCTCCTACAACCAAATCAAAAGGGTGCTTCTCAAGCAGCCCCTCCACCAAGTCAGAGCCAAAAGCATACCCATCCTTATGGGGCACATAATCCGCCTCCGCCCCTCCCTCAGGATCTCCCCTGAGCGCCACGAGCTTACGAACCCCTAGGTGCCAATACTTGTCAGCCAAACTATCGACATCCTGGCGAGATGCGCCAACGCATGTCAAATGTGGTACCGCGTTTAGAGTGGTGTCAGTCATAATACGTTTGATGACTCTATGTGTTCGTTCACGCGTGGAGCCATCAGCTCCATAAGTTACGGAAACGAACTTAGGGTCAAGTGGCGCTAGTCGCTTAACGGTCTTCCAAAGACTCAATTCGGCGTCATCTGAATTTGGTGGAAAAAACTCAAAGGAGACACGAGGTTCCTTATTTTTAGCTTCCTGAGTTACGTTCATAGAATTTCCTTCTGTCGATCTTAATTGCGAAATCTGCGATTCAAAATATCAATCACGATAAGAAAAAAACTTATACGTACTTGCAGTCGCGATTGATCAAGTCAACAACGCCTTTTTGACGTCCAGATTGAACTTGCAAATTTGTGAGGATTTTGCTTCGTTTACGATAAGTAATAAAGATCTTTACCTAAAAAAGATTTGAAAGATCGTCTGAAACAGCGACCCGAGTAATCGAGAGTGAAAAGAGTTACTTTTTTTCAGATTCGCTAACTACAAAACCTATTGGTGCCTCCATAACTCAAAATACGATTTTACTCGCATCCTCAGGCATTAAGGAGTTAGTACTTAAATCTTTTAGGTATAAGTTTAGATCAAAAAAATAGTAGTTAGCACTATAGCTATCCCGCAAAATTACATCGTGATTACAATATGACGAGGCTATATTAATGAAAATTGAGACTTTATCCGTTCATGCAGGATACAAACCTGATCCAATAACTAAAGCGGTAGTACCCCCCATATACCAAACAGTCGCATACGCGTTTGACGATGCACAGCATGGCGCGGACCTATTTGATTTAAAGGTAGAGGGTAATATTTACACTAGGATTATGAATCCGACCCAATCTATTCTTGAAGAGCGGGTAGCCGCACTTGAAGGTGGCATCGCAGCTCTTGCAGTTGCGTCGGGCCAGTCTGCAATCACTTATGCGATTCAAACCATTGCGGAAGCAGGCGATAACATCGTTTCTTCTAGCGCATTATATGGTGGTACATATAATCTGTTTGCTCATACCTTTCCGCAGTTTGGCATTGAAACTCGCTTTGCGGATTATCGCGATGCTGCGAGCTTTGAATCACTCATTGATGATAATACCAAGGCTGTTTTTGTGGAGTCTCTTGGAAATCCTCAAGGCAACATTACAGACATTGAGGCCATTGCCGCTATCGCACATAAGCATGGTGTGCCGTTAATTGTAGACAACACAGTTCCAAGCCCATATCTCTGCCGTCCAATTGAGCACGGTGCAGACATTGTCATACAATCCCTAACCAAATACTTAGGCGGCCATGGTAATAGCCTCGGAGGAGCGATTATCGATTCTGGTAAGTTTCCCTGGGCAGAACACAAGAAACGGTTCAAGCGATTGAATGAACCCGACGTTAGCTATCACGGCGTCGTATATACAGAGGCTCTAGGCGAAGCAGCATATATTGGGCGAGCACGCGTCGTGCCTCTTAGAAATACCGGTGCAGCGATCTCTCCATTCAATTCTTTCTTAATCTTACAGGGTATTGAGACACTAGCCTTACGTATGGATCGTATTTGCGAAAATACACTGGCTGTTGCTAAGTATCTCCAGCAAAACGATAAGGTAGAGTGGGTAAATTACGCAGGTCTAACTGACCATCCTGACCATGCATTAGTACAAAAATATATGAACGGAAAGGCATCTGGACTTCTTACCTTCGGACTAAAAGGCGGACGTGAGGCTGGCGCTAAATTCCTTGATGCGCTTAACTTATTCACCCGTTTGGTTAACATCGGGGATGTACGTTCTTTAGCAACTCATCCAGCTTCTACGACTCACAGACAGTTAACACCTGAAGAACTCATCAAGTCTGGCGTTACAGAAGAGACAGTGCGCTTGTGTGTCGGCATAGAACATATTGATGACTTAAAAGACGACTTGAATCAGGCGCTTAATGCAGCGTAACGAATTAGAAAGCACTGACTAATTTCGGCTCCGATAATTCAGAAATGTAGGGGTAAGTTTATCCCTACATTTCTCTTTGATAAACAAGCGTCGCTGTAAATCATGCTAGAGAACCCTCTTCATGGCTTTAAAAAAAAGCTCGGACTGTAATCGCTCACCTAATGTCTGATCGCTGACACTCTGCGCTAAGCTTTTTTCAACACCAATTAAATCTTGACCTGTTGATCGGGCCAAAACTTCCAGTTCACACGCTCTTTCAAGATAATATAAATCATCATAAGCGTAGTCCATTCTGTC
>QXZO01000037.1:0-3514 GCA_009886305.1 Betaproteobacteria bacterium | reverse complement strand
TCTGCACAAACTACTACGCCATGATTGCCTAAAAACACGATATCAGCACCCTTCATAGCCTGGGCAATACGCTCCCCTTCCGATACATCAAGCGCTAACCCGTTATATTGATCATCCGCCGAAACTCGACTGTGAAATCGCATAGCCGTTTGCGACAAAGTAGTATTTAAAGTTCTCTCTCGAGTCAGAGACAGCGCAGTCGCATGAGGCATATGAGTATGGAGCACACATGCCTTTTTACAAATACGATGAATAGCTGAGTGAATAAACATGGCGGTAGACTCAACTGGATGAATACCAGCCAACACATCCCCCTGCGTGTTGATCATAACGATATCGTTCGGAGATACTTCCTGCCAAAGTAGCCCTCTGGGGTTCAACAAAAATCTGTCTGACTGGTCAGGAAGCTCTACACTAAAATGATTACAAACGCCCTCGGCCAGCCCATGCTGTGCGGCAGCCCGTAACGCTAAAGCCAAATCCTCTCGTAACTGAGTAACTTCAGGTGAATGATATGCCTCATTGTGATCCTGCATGTCCATTGGATTCTCTCCTCTACGTTGCCTGACGTCCCTCTATCTTTTATTTTGACGAAAAATAACACGTTGTTTAGCGAATATTAACATCGCTAAGGAACGGATCACCGGGAGCCAAGTCAACTCCTGTAAATTTGCATAATACGATAACAACCGTACCATAAAGCAATCTGAGCGAAGTAATGACCATAGAAATAGCGATTCAAAATGAGAAAAACTAAAATGACTAACGATAGTCCATCACTAGATACCAAAGACGAACCACATGAAACAGATTTAGATCTCATTCTTGCAAGAAGAGAGTTTCTCAAAAACACTGCAAGTTATGGAGCATCTGCCTTCGTCAGCGCTACCAGTTTGAATGCGGCATCAGCACTTGCTGACGATCAACCACCAACAGCATTTAAACCAGTCTCAGCGAGCACTAACGACACGGTAGTCCTGCCCGAGGGCTACGAATATAGCATCCTCATTCGCTGGGGTGACCCAATCTACTCTAACGGTCCTGAATTCGATCCAGAGACCTTAGGATCCGCCGCCAGTCAGGCGATATCGGTGGGCGACAATAATGATGGAATGGATACATTCACCGTTGGCACCCGAACAATTCTAGTCTTTAATAACGAGTTTACTAACCTGGAAATTATGTTTAGTAATCGAGCGAGCCGATCACCCGAAACAAATGATGATGTGGACAAAGGAAAGTACGCTCACGGTTTAACCATCGTTGAAATAAAAGAAACTAATAAGGGCTGGAAAATCGTAAAAGATAGCGAATTTAATCGAAGGATCACACCAAATACGGAATTCTCTGTTGTAGGGCCAGCTGTTGGTAGTGATCTGATCAAAACAACAAACGATCCACTAGGAAAGAAAATCTTAGGGACATTTAATAATTGTGGAAATGGAAAAACACCGTGGGGTACATACTTGGCGTGCGAGGAAAACATCAATGGGTATTTTTCTTCCAACTTGAATGAAAAGTTTACTCAAAATCGATATGAGAAGCGCTACGGTATAGCTAAAAATGGGCAAGATTGGGGATATAAGTGGGCTCAGACCGATACCCGCTTTGACGTTTCCATCGAACCTAATGAACCCAACAGGCATGGATGGATTGTCGAAATCGATCCAACCGGGGAGAGGAAACCTAAAAAACTAACAGCGCTCGGTCGGTTCAAACATGAGAATGCAGAATTAGTCATATCTACCTCTGGGCGGGTTATTGTATACATGGGAGATGACGAGCGGGGTGAATTTTTATATAAATTTGTTAGTAAAGCTAAATACGAAGCTCAGGGAAACAATAGTGACCTCCTGCATGAGGGCGAGCTTTATGTAGCTAAATTTTATGACGATGGGTCAGGAAAGTGGATTTCCCTCTCAGACGCGAATCTTTCAAAGGAAGAAACAGTAGTTTATGCAAGAATTGCAGCCTCCAATGTCGGAGGTACAACAATGGATCGGCCTGAGTGGGTCGCAGTCAACCCCCATAAAGCGGAAGCCTACGTATCGCTAACAAATAATAAGTACCGAGGAGAAAAACCCTCGCACCCGCTCAACATGGCCAATCCTCGTAGAAAAAATCCATACGGTCATATTCTAAGATGGACTCCTAAAAATAAAGACCATGCTGAAAATAATTTTTATTGGGATATTTTTGTGCTCGCGGGCAATCCATATGAACATTCAGATTTGTACGGTGGATCGTGGAATATTAATGCGAACAATATGTTCAATAGTCCTGATGGATTGAAATTTGATTCAAGAGGCAACCTTTGGATTCAGACCGACGGTGACTACTCAAATAAAGATGAGTTTGCTGGCATGGGAAATAACCAAATGCTCATGGCAGACCCTGGAACTGCAAAAATTCATCGGTTCTTAGTAGGACCAAAAGAATGTGAAATTACCGGTCTCACTTGGAGCCCCGATAAGAGAACGATGTTTGTTGGCATTCAACACCCAGGACAAAAGGGTGGTAGCAATTGGCCGGATGGCAAAAATAGCGTACCAAGATCAGCAATTATTGCTGTAAAAAGAAACGACGGAAAAGCCATCGGATAGCGCATTCATGTCAGTGCATTAGAGGCTAAAAGCCGCCTAAATCCAGGCTTGCAACAAGCTTCTAATTAAGCCCACTTTGCTCCTAAAACGTAATAGCAATAGGAATGATTATCGTTATAACACGTCTCAAAACGACGTGGCATAATGCGCTCCATTAGTCGCTATTTCATGAAATATAACGAGCTGTTTTTCACGATATTTTAGATGAACTTTTTCATCCTACGAGTCATCGAATCAATTTAAATAAAGGAGTCTCCTATGAAGGGTAATACTGAAGTTGTCGCTATATTGAACAAATTACTCGCAGGCGAGTTAATGGCAACAGACCAATACTTGCTACACGGTGAAATGTATGCAGACATGGGCCTGCAAAAACTAGCTGCGCATGCGCTACATGAATCAGAACACGAGCGCCAGCACGCCCGAGACATAGTTCAGCGCATACTCTTTTTAGAGGGTAATCCAGATATGGCCACTCGCCATGAATTAACGACAGGCTCAAATGTAAAAGAGATGTTAACCAGTGATCTTGCGATTGAGTACCGGGTCGTTGGAGACTTGAAGGCGGCCGTAGTCCTGTGTGAGGAAAAACATGATTTTGTCACCCGTGATTTACTTGTTCAACAAATCGAGGACACGGAAATGGATCACGCTTATTTCTTGGAAAAGCAATTGAAACTCATCGGACTGGTAGGTCTTGAAAACTACCTCCAAAGTCAAATAAATGCAAGCGAAGGAGAAGCGGCGTGAAAGGCTCTAACACGATCATCCAACATCTGAATATAATTCTTAAAAATGAGTTAACTGCAATTAATCAGTACTTCCTTCATGCAAGAATGTTTAAGAATTGGGGGCTTGAGCGGTTAAACGAGTCTGAATATAAGAACTCAATACGGGTCATGAAAGAAGCT
>QXZO01000036.1 GCA_009886305.1 Betaproteobacteria bacterium | reverse complement strand
GGTACTGACATCGGAAGTAGGGCGTATTCAAGGTTGGAACGGAGATAAAAACCCTGTTTTTTCGGTTCAGGCGACTGGAAAAAAAACCCGATTATACGTCCCGAAATCGACGACCAAAATGCAAAACAAGTTAGAGAAAATGATTTCTTCTTGCTCAGAAAATCCGGAGGGCAGTCCGCCATCTGATTTTTTTTGGACCCCTTTTTACCAAATCTGAAAGGGCCATTGTATGGTACTGATTTCAGAATGATGTGCTATTTCTGTGCAAGGAGAGGATGTGTTGCACCTTCGAAGTGCGGCCGGTGAGGCAGGTGCGGTTTTTTGGTCGATTCACCGAAAAGCGAATTTGCCTATAAGTCGTGATCTTATATCTCGAAAGGCAGCGGCCTAAAACGAGATTATTGGCAAGACACATCTTAATCAAATCAATATGGCGTTACCGGTACTTATGCGAGTTTGACTGAATAGGGTGGTGCCCAGCGAAGACACTAAACCAAAAGAAGACCTTTCGTCAGCGCCGCGCGAGCACCCTTTATAAATGTATTGGTTACTGGGCTGGAGGTGCCAAGGAGTGATTCTGATTATTCGACAGAAAAAGTTAGATCTTATTATTAAATCGGGGATAGTGTGCGTGATTTTTCCAAAGTTTCGTAAGCATAAAGGACTCCAGTAGCTCTGGAGATATTGAAGCGCCTCCATCGATCAGAACAGCTGTCATTGCAAAGCTACTTTTAGCGAAAACCCGATCTGCCTGCTTACTACTTGAATTAAACTTTCGAAATTCAAAATCGCCATCCTTATTTAGTGGTGACGTGGGATATTTGACTTGATTAGTGATCTTGTCTTTTGCTCGTCGAGGAAAGAAATAGGCAGAAGTCCTTTTATAGACTGTCATCGCGCCATCCTCGAAAGAGCCGGCCTTGCCCACATATAGGATCTGCTCAAATTCGCATTCAGTCACATCAAAAAAGACATAGATGCCCTTTCGATTCTGAGCCTTTAAAAAATCCCAAAATTCCTTAGGCGCTTTGCCACGAAAAGAGAAATGATTTATAGAAACACCTGCATCCAAAAAGGGAGCTAAAAGATCTCTAACTATTGTCAAAATCTGCACGCCAAAAATATTTTCCAAGATTCGCTTTGACGTGGTTTTTCAAGACTTCTTTGAGCAATACAGGCGTCAGCGTGCTGGATTCGTCAACAATAAACCCATCGATTACTAAGTCTTTAAAATCCACTAACCTTTGATATATTTCAGGATTACTCTTGAGTGCCGAGTGGATTTTGGAAGCCGAGGTGGTGTTCTTGAGTAACTGTCTTTTGTTGCTATCGGAAATAATGTCCGGATTTTTGCCCCGCTCGCTAAAAAATTTATTGACGATACCGGTAGGAGAGAGGGCATCAATATCTATCCCATAGTAGGCATTCAGAAAAGCCCTGTGCCGATAGCCAAAGCCTACTACTCTCGACTCAGGATCAATTGTCATAGGGTCCCATCGTTGCATGGGCGGCCATGTCTGAAACTGACTATTTATTGTCTTATTTTCAACACCAGTTCGAGAGAAATTTCCATGTGAGGTGATCTCATAGACATGATCCTCGACGGCACTTCGATAAACTATCACGCCCTTAAAATCAGTAAGAACATGATCATCAAGTACTGAGTTGCAAGCAGTCATTATATCTACGAACTCACCCCTCGCAGTAAAGTCCTCGATGAGGTTCTCGTAAAAGTGCGGCAATTTAGAGTCTATGTAAATTCTATCAATCCGATTCATTTATTGATCTATCTGCTGGACAATGAGAGTTTAGGCACAATATTCACAAGCCAGTTCATCTTGGTAAACGCCCGCCAATCCTTGGTCTAAGTATTTATCTCGAGAGGATCCAACGCATTTTTCCGATCTCAGTATTTGCTTACAAGATACATTAGAAGATCATTTTTTGCATGTCAGTCACGATCGTGACGAAGATCAATCTGTCAGTAAAAAAAAATTAGACATCATGAGTTTCCTCGCCTAATTTTTGTTCGATCGAGTAATTATTGCGATCTTCCCACCCAACAAACATAGGACAGAAAAATGAGAAAACTTATAGCATCGCTATTTTTAGGGGGATTGATGTCCTTCTCGTCAACACTGGTATATGCCCAATCACAGGGGGCAATGGAGGCTTATCTCTGCACTCTGAACGACGGTAAGTCGCTGGTCGATGTCATGGAGGTTGTTGAGGACTGGAATGATTGGTCCGATAAAAAGGGTATTAATAATTATACCGCTTGGGTCATGAGCCCGATCTATGCAAGCAATACCGACCTGAATCGCCAAGCCTTGTGGCTAGGACATGCACCAAGTTTTAAGGAGCTGAGCGGTGTTATGGGCGCTTGGTATTCCGAAGGCGGCGACTTACTTTCTGACTTTAATGAAGCTTGGACTTGCAATACTCATATGGAAATGACCGCCATGATGGTGAGACCACCGGCAGGCGAACCCTCTGGAGCGCCTGTCGCAAGCTTTTATG
>QXZO01000035.1:9838-13470 GCA_009886305.1 Betaproteobacteria bacterium | reverse complement strand
CTCGACGCGAACGATCTGCTGAGTATGGTTAAAAAATGGCAAGCTGGTGATCCAGGTAGCCACGTACAATTTGGTGGCGATTGGAAAAAAGCGCTAGCCAACATTAAATGTCCTGCCTTGGTTATGCCGAGCACGAGCGATATATGTTTCCCACCTAGAGATAATGTGCCTGAAATAGCCGAGATGCCAAATGCAAAGCTTATTCCAATCGAGTCCGATTACGGACACTTGGTCGGATGTATGACAGAGTTAGCCGGGAGCAAAGAAGATATCAAGTTTATTGATGATCAGCTCAAAGCTTTCCTCAAAAAGATAGGTTAAATCTTAAGCACATAAAGGTAGCAACTCCCAGATTAGGTCTTTCATTGCATGTATGAAAGACCCTTTTTTATTACCACCCACCAGCTCATCGCTGCAAGTTAAGCTTAATCTTTATTGAGTTTATTTAGAGACTTCAGATACAAATACCTTTTTCGCCATTATTTTGAAAGGATACAAAAAAAGCCGTGTACAAAACACGGCTTTTTTTAATTCTTGGCTCCTCGACCTGGACTCGAACCAGGGACCCACTGATTAACAGTCAGTTGCTCTACCAACTGAGCTATCGAGGAATTGGAAGGCGCTAATGATAGTGATTCAAAGGCGGTTGGTCAACCAGACCCTTAAATAACCACTTTAGAGATCGCCTCAGAAACAATCTCAATATTCTTCGAGTTTAATGCAGCCACGCAGATCCGACCACTTTCAACCGCATAAACCGAATGCTCTTCTCGAAGTTTAATTACCTGCTCCCGTGTTAATCCTGAATAAGAGAACATACCTTTTTGCTCGGTAATAAACGAGAAATCTACGTCGGGACATAGCTTAGCTATATTGGTCGACAAATCTAAACGCATTCTCTTAATACGTTCACGCATACCTCTTAACTCAGTGTCCCACTGTCTCTTGAGGTCTGAATCCGCAAGGACCGTCTCAACCAAGGCGCCACTATGTATCGGTGGGTTAGAGTAGTTAGTTCGTATCAAACGTTTTAACTGACTTTGTACCCGCTTTGCTTCCTCAGCCGAACCGGACACGATCGATAAACCACCGATACGCTCACCGTATAAGGAGAATGACTTTGAGAATGAATTGGAAATAACTAAACTTTTACATTTTTCAGTAAATAGACGGACTACACGGCCATCATCATCGAGGGACGAGCCAAACCCCTGATAAGCAATATCCAGGAATGGAATTAAGCCTCTATCAACGATTATTTCTGAAATAATTCGCCATTGGTCTTCATTTAAATCCACACCCGTTGGATTGTGACAACAAGCATGTAAAAGGACGATGGACTGCTTGGATAGAACCTTCAATTGGTCGACCATTCGATCAAAAGCAATACCTCGAGTCTCTGGGTCGTAATAGGGGTAGAGATTAACTTTGAGGCCTGCGTTGGCAAATATGCCCCGGTGATTTTCCCAGCTTGGGTCAGAAATCCAGACATCTGAACACCCAACGACTTGTTTGAGAAAATCTGCACCAACCTTTAATGCGCCAGTGCCACCCAAGGTTTGAGCCGTAATGATACGATTTGCGCTCAATGCTTCTGAATCTAACCCGAAGAGGAGACCTTGAACTAGCTTATTGTAGTTAGCGTTTCCGTCGATTGGCTGATACGATCGAGCTCGTTGTTTTGCTACGACTCGGGTTTCCGCTGATTTGACGCAATCAAGTAATGGAACTGCGCCGTTATCATCATAATAAACACCAACGCCTAAATTTACTTTGTTAGGATTAGTGTCTGACTTAAAGAGTTCTGTTAATCCTAAAATTGGATCACTGGGCGCTAATTCAACTGCGCTAAAGGCTGAGTTCATCATATACTGGTCGTTAATAATAGAGAAATAAGAAACAAACGGGCGATATTGTACCGCACGTATTCATGCAAATTCCACAAGAAACAAGGTTCACGACATTTTGTCCTCAGAAAAACTCATTAGATTTCCCGATAGCCCCTTTTTGCTCAACCAATTGTTTAAACCCGCTGGAGATCAACCCAAAGCTATTGAGGGCCTTCTAGACGGTCTCAGCACGAACTTATCGTATCAAACGTTACTTGGCGTTACTGGCTCAGGAAAGACGTTTACGATGGCTAACGTTATCGCCCGCTCAGGAAGACCGGCAATTGTTATTGCCCCCAATAAAACACTAGCCGCACAGTTATATTCGGAATTTAAGGAATTTTTCCCAAAAAATTCTGTTGAGTACTTCGTATCTTATTACGATTACTATCAGCCCGAGGCTTACGTGCCGTCTCGTGATCTTTTTATTGAAAAAGACTCTAGCATCAATGAACACGTCGAACAGATGCGGCTGTCGGCAACTAAGTCACTTTTAGAGCGTGATGATTCTATTATTGTCGCAAGCGTTTCTTGTATTTACGGTATTGGAGATCCCGTTGATTATCATGGGATGATATTGCATCTAATAGAAGGGGAGGAAGTCGGTCAAAGGAAGATCATTCAAAGACTGGCTGAGATGCAATATGAACGCAATGATATGGACTTCCATCGAGGAGTATTTCGAGTTCGAGGAGACGTAATCGATGTATTTCCATCCGAGAACTCCGAACATGCTATCCGCATCGCATTATTCGATGACGAAATAGAATCCCTATCCGTTTTTGACCCCTTAACAGGTCATATCATTAATAAAGTTAAACGTTACACCGTTTACCCATCAAGTCACTATGTCACTCCCCGAGCGACGGTGTTACGTGCTATTGAGGCAATAAAAATCGAGCTCCGTGAGCGAATAGCTCAGTATCAAAAAAATAGTCTTCTCGTAGAATGCCAGCGGATTGAACAACGCACTCGATTTGATCTTGAAATGCTTACGGAAATGGGTTTCTGTAAAGGGATCGAGAACTACTCAAGACATTTGTCAGGGCGCAATGAGGGAGACCCACCCCCAACATTGATTGACTATTTACCTAAAAATGCAATTATGTTTATTGATGAATCCCATGTTACGGCGCCTCAGATAGGCGGAATGTATAAGGGAGATAGGGCGCGCAAAGAAAATCTCGTTAACTATGGCTTTAGATTGCCTTCGGCGTTAGATAATAGACCACTTCGATTTGATGAATTTGAACGACTAATGCCCCAGACAGTTTTTGTTTCAGCAACGCCGTCTAATTATGAACTTGAAAAACAGGAGCGAGTTGTCGAGCAAGTTGTTCGGCCTACAGGGCTTATCGATCCAGATTTAGAAGTTCGCCCAGCCAGCACCCAAGTCGATGACCTTTTGTCTGAAATTAATGTTCGAGCAAAGCTCCATGAGAGAGTCCTCGTTACGACTCTAACTAAAAGAATGGCTGAAGATCTTACTGATTTTTTATCAGAAAATGGAGTATCGGTACGCTATTTACATAGCGATATCGATACGGTCGAGCGTGTTGAAATCATTCGAGATCTTAGGCTTGGAGAGTTTGACGTCTTGGTTGGCATTAACTTGTTGCGTGAAGGGTTAGATATTCCAGAGGTTTCTTTGGTGGCTATTTTAGATGCAGACAAAGAGGGATTCTTACGTTCTGAACGATCTTTAATACAAACGATCGGTCGAGCAGCAAGACACATTAACGG
>QXZO01000035.1:0-9828 GCA_009886305.1 Betaproteobacteria bacterium | reverse complement strand
CGAGCCATTCTGTATGGGGATAAGGTTACAAAGTCAATGCAGCGCGCCATTGACGAAACAAACCGGCGACGCGAGAAGCAGATTGCTTTTAACTTAGCAAACAACATTACTCCAACTGGTATTGATAAACGTGTTCGAGATCTGATAGAGGGCGTCTTCTCCGAACGTGACTCAAATAAAGGAAGTGTCAACGGAAAGGAAGTCAGCAAAGAAATCAAATCAGAATCAGATTTACTGGTTGAGATGAAACGGGTTGAGAAACAGATGCGAGAATCAGCTAAAAATTTAGAATTTGAAAAGGCAGCACAATATCGAGATACGCTGAAAAGCCTAAAAGATAAATTCTTATCAGGGTCCTTCAACTAGCAGAAAATGGAAAAAGGAAAAAATATAAAAGTTTGTGTGGTTTGTACAGGCAATATTTGTCGCTCTCCGACTGGAGAGGCCGTATTAAAGAAAAAAGCAAAAGAGAGAGGATTACAAACGTTATTTTCTTGTTCCTCAGCAGGGACTCACGCTTACCATGTCGGAGAGATGCCCGATACACGAAGTATCAGTGCAGCCGAGAATAGAGGTTATAACATGACCAGCATTCGGGCTCAAAAGATCTCAGAGACTGATTTTGAAAACTTCGACATACTTCTTGCTATGGACTTTGAACATCTCAACACACTGAATAATATGAAACCAGCAAGTAGCTCAGCTGAAGTTCTGCTATTTCTCGAATTCAGTCAAAAATTCTCGCGTCAAGCTGTTCCTGATCCTTACTACGGAGCTACGAATGGGTTTACGAATGTGCTCGATATGATCGAAGAGGGCGCAGATACATTTTTAGATCAAATGTACCCGGCGCGCCCTTCAATGTGACACCTCAGCATCACTCGCAATTAAATTAACCCGGATCGTCTTGAGTCTCTACTTGCTGTAATGGCTCGCTTTGAGCTTCGATACTGGACGCCTGCGCTTGTCTTCGACGCTTTCGCTCTTCACGTGCTTTTTCTAATTCCCCATTATTCGATGTTGTATCAAGATTAGCGTGCTCCGCAGATGATGAAGTCTCGATCATGGTCATCCCGGCAGGCAATACGACTGGCTCCTCCTTTATCGGAACTTGTTTCGGAGTGGCTTGCTTTTCAGCAACGGGCTTAGGTGTGCTTTCGACTTTTTTCGGCGTAGCCATCTCAGCCTGCACAGCGACCGGTTTTACAACTTCGGCCTGTTGGTTTGTCTCAACCATACCAGTGGACCCTGTTGAGATTGAACCTGAGCTTGATTCCTCTGTACGCTTATCACTTTGATTCACGGGCTCAGTTTGTGCAACTGGCTGTGTGGTACCTACATTAACACCTTGAGATTGAACAGGCGATAGACTCTGATTGGCGCTACCTTCTTGATCATTTGTTGCGTCTTGGTTATTCGTTGCTCCTGAGTCTTGATCTGAATTACGGTCACCGCGTCGATTACGGCTCCTTCGATCATTATTTCTGCGTCTGCGTCGACCGCTCTGGCCTTCTCGTTTTTCGGTATTAGGACCTTCGGCATTTGAGACTTGGGGGCCATTATTACCATTGTTATTCGCGTCTATGCTCTCCTTCGCAGGTTCCTGTCGCTGCGCAGTATTTTGCGAAGTGGATTCGGAACGATTCTCTTCATCCCTACCACGCCCGCGTCTAGGTCGTCGGCGATCCCTAGAATCGTTACGATTACGTCTTCGATCATTACGCTCATCGTCTCTTCCGCCACGTCTGCGGTCAGAACGTTGATTTCGTCGTCTGTTATTCGAAGATGGCTTCTCTTTTGGTTCACTAGGTCCAAATAACGCTGTAATTAATCGCTTGAAGAACCCCTCTTTCTTACTTTGCGCTGGAGGAGGCTGCGTTGGTGTAACTCCTTTTACCGCCGCAGAAGGCTTCTTAATATCTTGTTTTTTATCTTTCTCTTGCCCATCCTCGACAACCGCATCAGCAAGGTCATAGCTCGCTATGTTTGTATCAATTTGGTCAAGCTCATCATGACGAAGTCGTTTCACAGAGTAGTGCGGAGTTTCTAATTGACTATTCGGTATCAAAACGCAACTTACTTTCACGCGATGCTCGATCG
Organism: Betaproteobacteria bacterium; assembly: GCA_009886305.1. Classification (GTDB taxonomy): domain Bacteria; phylum Pseudomonadota; class Gammaproteobacteria; order Burkholderiales; family Eutrophovitaceae; genus Eutrophovita. The sequence continues at coordinate 7,728 of QXZO01000035.1, read as the reverse complement.
CATATAACTCATCTCTTTTTTCGTTAAGCAAATAAGAGGCTACTGCAACCGGCACCTGAGCGTGAACAGCCGCCGTGCTCTCTTTCATTGCCTCTTCCTGAACGATTCTGAGGACATGAAGCGCGGTTGATTCGATGGAGCGGATATTTCCCGTACCACTGCATCTCGGGCATGTTATGTGACTGGTTTCACCAAGCGATGTTTGAAGACGTTGCCTTGATAATTCTAAAAGTCCAAATCTCGAAATCTTACCAACTTGGACGCGCGCACGGTCGTACCGGAGCGCCTCCCTTAAAGTGTTTTCTACCTCCCGCTGACTTTTAGTGTCTTCCATATCGATGAAATCGATAACAACAAGCCCTCCCAAATCGCGCAGACGCAATTGGCGAGCCACTTCGTCTGCAGCTTCGATGTTAGTTTTACGTGCAGTTTCCTCAATATCACTACCACGTGTTGATCGGGCAGAATTAACATCTATCGAGACCATTGCCTCAGTGTGGTCAATAACAATCGAACCACCCGAAGGCAGGAGTACTTGTCGGGAGTAAGCTGACTCTGTTTGATGCTCGATTTGGAAACGAGAAAATAATGGAGTTTCTTCCTGATACCATTTAACTCGATTTACATTGTGAGGCATTACATGACCCATAAACTGCTGGGCCTGCTCATAAATTGATTCTGTATCAATCAGTATTTCGCCAATATCTTGCCGGAAATAATCTCGAATGGCGCGAATAACGAGACTTGCATCCTGATAGATTAAGAAGGGCGCTGTTTGACTCTCTGCAGCACCATCAACCGCCTTCCACAATTGAGTTAGGTAATTTAAATCCCATTCCAGTTCCTCTGCATTGCGGCCAATACCTGCTGTTCTAGCTATAACACTCATGCCTTTTGGCAAATTCAGTTGGTCCATCGCATCACGCAATTGCGCACGCTCTTCGCCCTCAATACGCCTTGATACACCACCACCTCGTGGATTGTTTGGCATTAATACCAAGTACCGACCTGCAAGGCTGATAAATGTGGTTAGTGCGGCACCTTTATTGCCGCGCTCATCCTTTTCAACCTGAACAACAACCTCAGTACCTTCAGATACAACGTCTTGAATTCGTACACGCGTTGGGTTGGCCTTAGGATCTTTGAAATAGGATCGGCTTATTTCTTTGAAAGGAAGGAATCCGTGCCTTTCAGCACCATAATTAACAAAGGCAGCTTCGAGACTAGGCTCGACGCGTGTTATCACGCCTTTATAAATATTGCTTTTTTTCTGTTCCTTGCCTGTTGTTTCTACATCTAAGTCGAGGAGTGTTTGTCCATCGACGATCGCAACTCTGAGCTCTTCGGAGTGAGTTGCATTAAATAGCATTCGCTTCATTTATATTCCCCCGCGCAATTATCGCGTGTGGGAGATCAAACCGGCGCTAGTTTTTGATAGTTTCGTTCAACTATTTCAATAAATTAATTAAATAAATTCTTTCGTTGTATCGAGTAATCGTTTTCTAAATTAATATTTTTCCGGTTTTACTGAGCCCCCGCAAACTACCGGCGTTGGCTTTTTAAATCTCCCGCACTGTCGTGTGCGCGTAAATCATTTACTATATCGCTACTTTCGTTTTTCATTATTTAGGTGAGCGAAATTAACCTTAGGACGAGTCTTTACTTTATTCGTTGAGAACTGACCGGCTAACTAACAACGGGACTATGTGCCCGGAGGCCGTACGCTCTTTATGAGACCGTGGCATTCTCGTCGTCAAACGACTCGTAGTCGAATTATAATTGAAAATGAATAACTTATGTAAAGATCGTGTGAATCACGTCGATGTGGGTATCGAAAGTGAGGGCCAGCGTATTGACAATTATTTGTTGAAAATACTTAAAGGCGTGCCTAAGAGCCATGTATACCGTATTCTTCGCAGCGGAGAGGTCCGCGTAAATGGGGGGCGAGCTGGGCCCAGTCGGAAGCTCATATTGGGTGATAAGATTCGAATTCCACCCATTCGAGTGGCACAAAGGGATTCAGAAGCAATACCCGCTAATCCCGAGAAATTTAACATTTTGCATGAGGATGATGAAATATTAGCAATCGACAAGCCAGCTGGGATGGCGGTCCATGGAGGAAGCGGCGTTTCCTCAGGACTCATTGAGCACTTGAGAACAGCACGACCGAATCAGCCTTTTTTGGAACTCATTCATCGTTTGGATAAGGAAACATCGGGAGTCCTTTTACTGGCGAAGAAGAGATCAGCGCTGACAAATTTACACGCACAGATCAGAGATAACCAGACAAAAAAAATATACCTTACCTTGGTTTGGGGCAGCTGGGACCGGAAGATATCTAAAGTTGATGTGGCACTGAGAAAGTACGTCTCCAAAGCAGGGGAGCGACGTGTTGTGGTTGATGGTTCAAACGGAAGACCATCCCTCACGTTATTTAAAGTACTTGAGACCAACAAACAAACGAGCTTAATTGAGGCGAATCTAAAAACAGGCCGAACACATCAGATCCGGGTCCATTTGGCCCACATCAACTTCCCTATTTTAGGGGATGACAAATACGGAGATTTTCGGCGAAATAAGCTGTTGCAAAAGCATGGGTTGAAACGTATGTTCCTTCATGCACATCAATTTTCATTTACACACCCAAAAGATGGCAAGAAAATAACTTTGGAATCCCCGCTTCCCACGGAACTTCACCAGGCGATGGGGTCTATCGATGAGTCGTGAAAAATAAGAGCAATATAATGAAATGAATAATTTTGATTTAATCGTTTTTGACTGGGATGGGACCCTTGTTGATTCCACTGCGCACATCGCACAATGTATTCAAAAAGCTTATGCCGACAATGATTTGTCTGTCCCAAGCGATTCCGCATCAAAACACGTAATCGGACTCGGACTAGTCGATACGTTCAATTACTTATCTCCTGACCTCACTAAAGAACAACATTTGGGCATAGTGGATCGATATCGACACCATTTTTTGGATGCAGACAAGACGATTCATTCATTCAAAAATGTTTTGGAAGGGCTTCAACATTTACATCAACAAGACTATTTATTGGCGGTTGCAACAGGAAAAAGTCGAGAAGGTCTCAATCGGGCGCTTAGCAAAGTTGATTTTGGTCATCTTTTTGCTGTAACCCGGTGCGGTGATGAAGGTTTCCCCAAGCCAAATCCTGACATGCTGAATTTCATCATGGATGACCTAGGAGTAACTTCTGAGCGAACACTAATGATTGGTGACACCACGCATGATTTACTTCTTGCCCAAAATGCCGGAGCAAAAAGTGTAGGAGTAACGTACGGCGCACACGAAACAACTAAACTTAATGCGCTTAATCCGTTAGTTTGCGTTGACAGCTTTGAGGAATTGATGGCGTGGCTTCTGAAAAACGGTTGATTTGTGAGTCCTCGGATCTACTTGACGCAGGGTCCGGTTACCGGTTCGTTGCCCAGGGCAGCCAAGGAGAGGACATGGCGGCTTTTGTTATTCGACATAATGGTGAAGTCTATGGTTATCTCAATCGATGCGCTCACATCCAAGTTGAACTGGATTGGCAACATGGACGATTTTTTGATGAAGACTCAGAGTTCCTCATGTGCGCAACACACGGAGCTTTGTACCTCCCTGATACGGGAGAATGTGTGGGGGGACCCTGTAAGGGCGCTTTCTTAACAAAACTTAAAATTGTTGAGGAGCTAGATCGCGTGTATCTTTTAAACAGTGCCTAGCTTTAGGCTTACTAATAATCATAACGAACAGGTTGTATGGATTCTTTAGAAAAACAGACCCTAACAGAGCTGGCACAGGCCTCACTTATAGAACAACGGCGGGCAAGGCGATGGAAAATATTTTTTCGTTTTACGTATTTGATGGTAGCTGCTGTCATCTTCTTTACGCTAACGGCGGATGATAATGCCCAAAATGCAGGACCACATACTGCCGTCGTTGATATAGAGGGTGTTATTGCGTCTGGAGCGCCCGCAAACGCCTACGACGTGATTGCCGGTCTCGAAAGAGCGTTCAATAGCGAGGACGCAAAAGGAATCATCATTCGTATTAACAGTCCTGGTGGAAGCCCAGTTCAATCAGAACTCATAAATCAAGAGATTAAACGCCTACGCAGCCTCAATCCTGATACGCCGGTTTATGCAGTCGTAGAGGATCTTTGCGCTTCAGGAGGTTATTACGTAGCAGTTGCGGCAGATCAAATATACGTTGCTCCGTCTAGCATTGTAGGTTCCATTGGAGTGAGAATGGATGGATTTGAATTCACCGAAGCTTTGGATTCTTTGGGAATTAAACGTCGCTTGCTAACCGCGGGCGAGAATAAGGCATTCCTTGACCCATTTTCTCCAATGAAGCCTTCTCAAGAAAAGCATGTCAAATCAATCTTGGATAACATTCACGAACAATTCATTAAAGCCGTAACGACAGGTCGTGGAGAGCGCCTTCAAAAGAGCCCGGAGATTTTTTCTGGATTAGTTTGGACTGGAGAACAAGGTATCGAACTGGGTCTGGTAGATGGATATGGCAGCGTTCTATCAGTCTCTAGAGATATTATTGGCGCGCAGGACTTAGTCAATTATTCTGTGCAGGAGGGCTTCGGCGAACGATTAGTGAGAAAGTTGGGCGCAGAAGTAATATATAAAACAATGGGTTATAGATTTTACTAAAAGTATATTATTGTTATTTAGGGCAGGTTCAGACCGTGCCGCCTGAGCATATTTGATAATGCAATGAGTGGTAGCCCAACCAGTGCGGTTGGATCAGAACCAAATATAGACTCTAGAAGGGTAATTCCTAAACCCTCAGATTTAGCGCTACCAGCACATCCCAGAACGTCTTCTGTAGCTACATAGCGCTGAATTTCTGGTAACTCCAGCTCTCTAAATTTAACTTCCGTATCGATTACTTCTGAATGGTAACGATGCGTGTTTGTGTCCCAAACACATAAGCCTGTATGAAAAACAGCAGTTCTTCCGCTCGCATACTGTAATTGATCAATGGCGTTATTAACTGTTCCTGGTTTAGACAGCCAGCGACCCTCACACTCTGCGACTTGATCGGAACCAATAACGATGTGCCCCCCTTTCTTTAACTGACCTATAGACCGCGCCTTAGCTACGGATAAGCGTTCGGCGCACGCTGTGGCGTTTTCCTGCTCAAGTGGAGTTTCATCCACGTCAGGCGACTCAACTTGAATATCTGAACAAATACGCTCTAACAACTCTTTACGGTAGATCGACGTTGAAGCGAGAATAATTATTGGCTTAGCCTCTGGGCTCATGATTCATTATAGATAGATAAAATTTTGACAAATACACATATAATCAATATTATGCGCGCGCTATGATTAAACGACCCATCATTGACACCCTGGAGTTCGCACATAAGGGACAGCATCAAACACTACAGCTCAGATCAGAGGACTTTTCGAGACTGACTGAAGAGTCAATGATCGTAAATGACACCGTCCAGGCAAACGTAACCGGCGGGATACAAGAAGACGGCAAACCATTTGTTGATATCGAGATTTTAAGCGCATTACAGCAGACTTGCCAACGGTGTCTTGGTTTATTTGATTTACAGATTAATTCGCGCAGTCGGTTTATAATAGCGTCTAGAGAAGATCAGCTTGTTGAGATTGCTCACGAAGAGCAAGACGTAAACACTATAATCGCTGAAAAAGAGCTCGATCTTGTGAGCTTTGTTGAAGATGAACTCTTACTGGTATTGCCGATGGTTCCGCTTCATCAGGACGGGGAGTGTGAAAGTCCTCAAATTCCAGGCGAGAGCACCAATTTAATAAGCCCTTTTAAAGGGTTGAGATAGGCATTTTAAAACTAGAAAATTTGGAGTAATGACAAATGGCCGTACAAAAAACTAAAGTTTCACCATCTCGACGAAATATGCGTCGTGCTCATGATTCGTTATCTAGTCCATCGACAGCGGTTGAGCCAAGCACCGGTGAAACCCACCTCCGTCACCACATTAGTCCCAACGGCTTTTATCGTGGCAAGAAAGTTATTCAAAAAAACGACGATTAAATTTCTGCGGGCATATTGAGTGCCTGCTAATTTGGCATGCCAGCTACTTGGGACAGATATGGATCAAGTAAGTCGCTTTGCCGGCAAAAGATCGGCGAACAACCAATGACTATAAAAATAGCAATTGATTGCATGGGGGGAGACTTCGGCGTAAAAGTCACCGTGCCTGCGGCAATCCATTTTGTTAAGTCTCATCCTGACACCCAAGTGATCCTGGTGGGCAAGTCGGATGAAATCAAGAAAAGACTCAACCGATATCCCCACGACGCTACACGTGTAAGCGTCATCCATGCTGAAGAGACGATTAGCATGGATGAGGGGCCTGCTCAAGCACTCCGAACCAAAAAAAACTCATCTATGCGAATCGCTATAGATTTGATGAAAGAAGGGGCCGCAAATGCATGCGTCAGCGCCGGAAATACAGGAGCGCTGATGGCCATCTCAAGATTTGTACTTAAAATGCTGCCAGGTATTGAGCGTCCGGCAATTGCCTCATTCCTGCCAACCCATAAAGGACAGGTTTGCATGCTAGACCTTGGTGCAAATGTCGACTGCTCTGCCGAGCATTTATATCAATTTGCGGTTATGGGAAGCTGCCTTGTTGCTTCAAGTGGGGGTCCTGATTTCCCGAGCGTAGGACTATTGAATGTTGGAGCAGAAGATATTAAAGGTAATGAGGTAGTCAAAGAAGCATCTGAACTGCTGAAGCACAGCTCTCTTAACTTCAAGGGTAACGTCGAGGGCACGGATATTTATAAAGGGACTACTGATGTAATTGTTTGCGACGGGTTTGTTGGAAATATCGCGCTAAAAACATCTGAAGGCTTGGCTCAAATGCTGGGCAAATACCTGAAAGAGGAATTCCACCGAAATACATTTACAAAAATATTAGGGTTAGTGGCTTCTCCCGTAATCAGTCAATTCAAAAAGCGTGTCGACCATCGAAGATATAACGGCGCCAGTTTATTGGGCTTAAGGGGAATAGTCGTCAAAAGTCATGGGGCAGCCGATCTATACAGTATGGGTTTTGCGATGCAAAGGGCTTATGAGGAAGTTAAACACTCTATGCTTGACGCCATTACTGATAATATTCAAGTGCCTGAACAGAAAGAGTTGTGATGTATTCAAGAATTATTGGCACTGGGAGTTACCTTCCAAAAAAAATTGTAACGAATAAAGACCTCGAGAAATTTGTAGATACAAATGATGAATGGATCGTATCGCGTTCAGGTATTAAGCAGCGCCATATCGCAGAGGATGACGAGGTTACTAGCGATCTGGCTGAAAAAGCGGCCCAAGCAGCGATCGGGCAGGCAGGACTTAATAACAGTGAAATAGACCTCATAATCGTTGCCACGACAACTCCGGATATGGTCTTTCCGAGCACCGCGTGCATTGTTCAGTCAAAATTAAGTATTCCCAGTTGTCCTGCATTTGACGTTCAAGCTGTGTGCTCAGGATTTGTTTATGCCTTGAATATAGCCGATCTATTTATCAAGAGCGGTCAAGCAAAAAATGTACTGATTGTTGGTGCTGAAATATATTCACGTATCCTTGATTGGAAAGATCGAACGACATGTGTTTTGTTTGGGGATGGCGCTGGCGCTGTGGTTCTATCCGGCTCAGATACGCCCGGAATTTTAAATACTAGTCTTCATGCGGATGGAACGCTCC
>QXZO01000034.1:2383-2856 GCA_009886305.1 Betaproteobacteria bacterium | reverse complement strand
AACCGTAGTTATGATGTGGAAGATGGGGGTAAGTCGATCGGAACTATTAGCATGCAGGAGGTCTTTCAAGCTCTTGTCCGTTATGATATTCACCTAAAATAAAACTCTGACTAATATCATAAAAGGTAAAAGTTATGTATCATATTGATAATTTACAATTCGCCAATTGGTCTGAGAAAATTTTTTTGCAAATGCGTGAAGGCGGATTGGATGCTGTTCATGTTACAATTGCTTATCACGAAGTGTTTAGAGAAATGGTGGCTAATATTGAAATCTGGAATCAATATTTTGCGTCGTTCCCTAAATTGATCTTTCATGGGCGTTCTGGTGACGATGTTCGTCAAGCGCACCGTGAGGGTCGTACTGCCATTTTCTTTGGATTTCAAAATCCATCTCCTATCGAAGATGATATAGGTTTAGTTGAGGTTTGTTACATGCTTGGTGTTCGGTTTATGCAATTAACATACAATAAT
>QXZO01000034.1:0-2373 GCA_009886305.1 Betaproteobacteria bacterium | reverse complement strand
CACGCATGGGCCGGGAGGTGATTGCAGAAATGAATCGGGTTGGAATGATTGTAGACATGAGTCACTCTGGTGAGCGCTCAACACTTGAAGCTATTGAAATATCCAATAGGCCCATTGCAATAACACATGCAAACCCATTTTTTTGGCATCCAGCGATACGAAATAAGTCTAATGATATTCTTTTGGCTTTAGCTCAATCGGGTGGCATGCTGGGATTCTCCCTTTATCCACACCATTTAAAAGATAAATCAGATTGTAGTCTCACTAGCTTTTGTGAAATGATTGCACGCACCGCAGACATTATTGGAGTAGATAATCTTGGAATTGGCTCTGACCTTTGTCAGGATCAACCCGATAGCATTGTTGATTGGATGAGAGCTGGACGTTGGACCAAGAAAATTGATTATGGAGAGGGAAGCGCTAATAACCCGGGTTTTCCCGAAATGCCACATTGGTATAAGGATAATAGGGATTTCCAGAATATAAAAAAAGGTTTACTTACTCATGGTTTTTCTGAGAGCGACGTGGCCGCTATAATGGGTGAGAATTGGTTAAGGTTCTTTGATAAAGGTTTTGCTCCCCAAGCTGGATAATTTGTTTATATTATAGTGAGTAGTATGAATTAATTATAATAACTAAACTATATTTTAGAGTGATTTTATGGAAACACTGGTCAGCCATAGAAAAGATGCAGCCCCTCCTAAAATAAATCTGCGTTCACCTAATGTCGTCATGCGATTGAACCGAATGGGCGCCTTTCATCAAACTAGATTAAGCTTTTTAAGGGTTCTTCTGCGTAAGTTGAAAAAAGATAATTGGTATTTTGATAGGCCTGTGTGGCGTATTGACAATGAAGGTGTTGGGGTTGCAACTTATTGTGCTCGGGGGCCCGACCGCATCTATTCTCTAATCGTATTTTCACATAATCTAGAAGATGAACAGCGTTCAGATAGGGTTATAGCTAAAGCTTGGGATGCGACTTTTGTGTTGTTCGATGGTGAAGCAACTGAAGAGCAAATTACGAGATTGAACTCAAGTGTACCTTTACAAGAGGCCGGACGCATCTCTGAAACCGAGTTAATACTCGGACGTGCCAATAAATCTTTACGCTTATTTTCTTATGTTCGCGAATGTCTTGCGATTGGATCACAACCAAAACGAAGCATAATAGATGAAACTGGTTATTTGATGAGAACGACAGCCGTTTACGGCGCTGGAAAGTTTGGGGCGGCAGATTTGAAGCTTTGGGGGGAACGCTCAGAATTCTCAAGTTCATTTCAACCCGAAATGCTTGCTGTATGGTTAACTCGCATGTTTTCAGTTGATTTAGTAGAGCACATGGCCTGGGTTGACTCTCCAATGTCATGCGTAAGACTAGATCGTCAAATACGTCGCCAGTTGGGAGTTGGCAATGCAACTGGACTTGGCATGGCGCCCTTTCTTATTAATCATCCTACTCTTATTCATTCATGGATAAATGCGCGTGAAACAGCACTAGCGAGGATAAGATCGTTAGATACGGTAGATGCAGCTTTATTAAGCGATTTTCAAACTCTTATCCGTCGTGCAAAATTAAGCCAAGAAAATTGGAAGGTTGATGACCAACAACAAACTAATAAGATTGAGTGTCTTAGTAATGACTTTGATGCTTTACTCGGCAAAACCTTAGAGCTAACGGAATCTACGCGATATCCCTGGAATATTCTCTACATATGGAGTACTGAAAATATGTCAATTGAGGGTCAGGAAGCATTGATTTCGTTGATGATGGAACCCTTTGGATATTTGATTGATGATCTATCATCAACAATGTCGGCTGATGAGACAGCACTCAATCGGATAAATGGAGATCAAACAACTTTTGAATTGAAAAAAATAGTTCGCGAAACTTATGACTGGGCGGCTAGTATTGATTTTAATACTAATTCTGAACGCGCGCGTATTTGGTATATTTCAGAAGAAAAACTCGAACCACGTTTAGGGGAGCGTTTTAATGAAGAGCTCGATCTCTTTGAACAACCTTTATCTCCAGGATATGATGCGATGAGACTTATGCGAGATCTTACTCAATCCAATGAATGTACTAATGTTGCTGATTTTTTGCTACTGTTTCCAGAGCATCGGCATACTGTTAGGCGCGTTCAAACAGTTTCCACCATGAGATATGCAGAAATTAGAGATAATACCATTTCGGCAGATATGACCCCAATTGACTTGCTACGTTGTAAGCTATCATTTTTTGGTGCCACCAAGTTTGATCCACGTTCTGACCGTTGGCTTCGCATTAATTTATTCCAACATATGCCCTTCCCAGATGAGCTGCTAAATTTTGACCCGGATGATATGGTTTTTCCACAGTTAATCGATTAGGAG
>QXZO01000033.1 GCA_009886305.1 Betaproteobacteria bacterium | reverse complement strand
ACAAACGAGGTCTATATCGGTTGAAAGGGTTAAATCTTCTAAGTCAGAAAAGTATGAGCAGTATTTTTTTGATTTAGATAGATCGTAAAATATTGAATGAAATGATACAAATATAATGATTTTGAGAAGCTGGCAGCAGAAAATAATAGATGATTTTCCTTCGATCATCAAACAGAATAGGCGATTTATTTTGAAAGCGCCAACGGGAGCCGGAAAAACAATTCTAGCAAGTGAAATTGTGGAACGTTTTTATAAAAATAAAAAAATACTAGTCTTATGCCATAGACTCGTGCTTTTGGAGCAATTAGAACGCGCGTTGCGGAAACAGCATAAGGTTCGTAAACTATCTGTGTCTGATTCGGGGCCTGCTTTTGATGGTTATGATATATTACTTTCCACAAACATGCGTGCAAAGGAGGTTCTCGAGGAAGCTATTAAGTTAGCAGACCTGATCGTAGTCGATGAGGCGCATAGAGTATCTCCAAATGGTGCTGGTTATAAAAAGATCCTTGAAGACTTTGAGAAGTATGGAAAAAAAGACGCCCAATTTATGGGGCTCACTGCTTCCCCTGAGCGAAGAACAGGTGATCAACGAGACCAGTTAAATTTAGCGTTCGATGCAATTATTGATTGTGCTGATATTGAAACTTTAATTGAAGAGGGAATATTGGTGCCACCAGTTTATAGGCCTCATTTTGTGCATGACCTTGATCTAAAAAGTATTGATATAAGTTCGGGCGATTTTCCTGTGTCAAAGTTAGCACCAGCAATTGTTAAGTCATCTATGATTGATTATGCACTTTTCGTGTACGGAGAAGAACGTGAAAAAGTGTCCCCCAAGGCTATATCTGCTTGGTTTTGTCCTGATGTGACGGTTGCGGAGGTAACGTTAGAAAAAATTCAAAAATCTGGTATCGTTGCAGCAATAGTGACAGCAACTACGCCCATCAATGAAAGAATGGCGCTTTTAAAACAACATGAGGATGGCGAAATTGAGGCTATGGTCTCTGTTGGTGTGTTGGCAGAAGGTTGGGATAATCCGCATTGCAATATGATAGTCCATCTTCGCCCAACTTTGTCAAAAGTGGTTTGGGGACAAACTGTTGGCCGAGGTCTTCGCTCAGCGCCTGGAAAAGATAAATGTATAGTTATAGATGTTAGTTCTAATTGGAGTACTTTCGGCCCAGTTGAAAAATTGCAATGGAGTTTATGGAACCACAGGCGGTCCTATGTTCAATTCAAAAACCGGTTTAACTGGATAGGCCAACAACTAGAGGATGATAATGGTGATAACATTTATTTGTTATGCGAAAACAAACTAGCTTCAGGACTGCGGTGTTCTCATATCTATAAAAAACACACATATTCTGATGGAGGATGTCCAGTTTGTGGTTCTGTTGCTTCGATTGATATTCGAAAAGAACAAAAAATTGATAGTACTCTGAATGAAATTGGGCTGCGAAGGCTCTTCTATGAGCGAGTTGAAAAGGTCTATCAAGAGATGGACCTTTCGATATGGGGAACTCTTGGAAATGCTGCCTGGAAGTCTGCAGAGCCAAAAGAGATGGTTTTCTTAGCCTTTTGCATGGCTTTCTCGGAGGTATCAAGTGAAGCAACTAACTCTGAATCAGAATTCTGGGATGTGGCGTTAAGTACAGAGGCAAAAATACGTGGTTATTTGGTGGGTAAAAAAATTCAAATAGTAAAGCAGGACGACTTTCAGTTAACTTTAATTGCTAATGGTATGCTGGCGGGAAAACAGATAAGAACTTTACAATCGCATTATGGAATTTCGCTGTGCGGAAATATTTTGGCGGATCACTCTGATATAGAAATTGAAAGGAAATACCTGAAGGCACTCCGAATTTCTGAAAGACTAGCTGTGATGGGGTGTTCCAGTCGTGATAATTTACCTTATTTTAATGCGTCGGAATATTTAGCAAAGAAAGCCAGTTAGTTTAATTCTGCACGATAATACGGTTGGAATCGTCATTGCCTACTGAGGCTCTTATAACGGGCATAGCGTTACCTAAAGGCTGAAGGTTACAATTCTTTGAATGTTCAAAAGAAGCTGACTTTGGTCAACCACCTGGTGAAATATGAACTGTTAATCTTATAAAAATTGGCAAAGTCTTGCTGTCCTAAACATTAAATAATTAACTAAGTGGAACTGATGGCGGCGCGGTACCTGATCCTGGAGCGTAGTTTAGATTATATAAATAATTAGAACGAACTATATGGTTTCGACAGGAGATTAAATTAATGGCGCATGATGATCTGCCCTTCCAAGGGGTGAAAGTACTCGATCTCAGTCAAGGCGTTGCAGGGCCTTATTGCGGCATGCATTTCGCGCGCAACGGTGCCGATGTGGTAAAATTAGAACCGCCAGGTACTGGATGCTGGAGCCGCCAGCTCGGTAAAGCCACTGGCGACCAGACCGCACATTCGGTTGTCGTTAATCGCGGCAAGCGGAGCCTCGCCGTTGATTTGAAAGCACCAGACGGATTAGAGATTGCCAAAAAACTAGCTACTGAATGCAATGTAATGATCCAGAACTATCGGGTTGGAAAACTCGAAAAGCTTAGCCTCGATTATGATTCTGTCGCCAAGATAAACCCAAAAATCATCTACGTTGCAGTTACGGGGTTCGGCCAGAACGGTCCGCGCCGAGATCAACCGGCAACCGATTCTGTGATGCAGGCATATACTGGAATGATGTCGATCAACCGCGATATAAACGGTCTGCCGAAACGGATCAACATGCTGGCGATTGACTTCGCCACTGGCCTCTACGTTTTCCAGGCAGCAGCTGCCGCTTTGTACGGTCAGGCAATAAGAGGCAGAGGTAAGTTGATCGAAACCAGTTTGCTGGAATCAGCCATGGTGTTTCAAGAGGCTGCGATTATAGAATCCTATCTCCAAGGTGGCGACGTGGAACCCATTGGGATGCCGGTCGGTAGTTTCAAAACCAAGGATAGCTTTATATCGATCAATGCACGCCGCGATACTCAGTTTAAGAGTTTCTGCACCGTAATCGGTCGACGGGAATGGATTGACGATCCGCGCTTCGTTGGACCGCGTCAGAGGGTTACTAATCGTGACTTTTTGCTGTCTCAAATCTGCCCCATTATCGAGACCAAGACCAGCGAAGAATGGACTAAGTTGATGTCCGAGGCTGACATCTTGAATGCCAAGGTGCAGACTCATCTCAATCTATTTGAGGATAAACAAGTCCAAGCAGTCAACGCCATCCGCTGGGTGGAAAACGACACATTAGGACGCATCCCAATGGCGACTGTTCCAGGTCAGCCTATTCCGGAAACCGGCGACCGCTTCACTCACAGTCCACATCTTGGCGAGCATAACGAGGAGGTACTGATGGAACTTGGCTATTCTACTCCCAAGATCGAGGAGTTAAAGGCAAAAGGCGTCGTTGGAACCTTTACAGACGAACATTAAGCGTAATTAACGCCGTACAATGTGCAACCACAGATTGCTTAAAATATTGAAAACAATAAAAACATAGACGTAAGAAAAGCGT
>QXZO01000032.1 GCA_009886305.1 Betaproteobacteria bacterium | reverse complement strand
TGAGGACTTTTATTATGCGGTTATTGCCATTAACGCGCGTATTGATGTCGGAGGATAGTTGAAAAACAATGCGTACAATATTCGGTTTATTTTTCGCGATAATAGCTTTGGTTATTGGTCCAGCCTTCTCGTTTAACGCTGCTACCAGCGCACGAAGTTTTGCATCGATATTTGAGACCTCTAAGTCGAAATAGAGACGATCGGGGTTTTGAAGTTCATTATATTGATACTCGGTATCGCGGGAGAATCTAATTTCTATTAAAGTTTGTTTTTCATCAAGTTTATACGTGGCTGATTCCACATAGCTTTCCCCTTCATTCGCTGAAATTACGCCTCCGAAGAGGGTGGTGCATAAAAACATTGATAAAATGCTTTTCATGATTGATTGATGCATTACCGTAGTTCCTCCAAGCACTGTTGCCCAAGTTGGCTGATCGCATTTACTGAAACATTTCTTGAGTCTTGGTTAAACGCGAGAGATATGGTTATGTCAGGAATGGGTATGACTCCCCTCCCTTTTTCCGCCCATTCAACGAGACAAATGTTTTCTTCGCTAAACATGTCTCTAAAGCCTGCTTCTAAAATTTCTACAGGATCGGTTATACGATAAAAGTCAAAATGGTAAACAGTTGACGTTTTTAAATTATAAATCTCCACGAGGGGATAAGTCGGGCTTTTAACATAGCCTGAATGCCCCATCCCCCGTAAAATACCTCTTGAGATGCAAGTCTTCCCAGCTCCTAATGTGCCTTCAAGAGAACAAAATGTACCGGGCTTTAAGCCTCTCGCTATTGCTTCTCCAAATAACAAGGTTTCTTCTTCGGAATGGAGTGTTTTTGTTACCATTTTTTTCAATCTTTTTTATATGTTTTCATTGAATTTTTAGTGAACTCTAGAAATCTATCTAAGCTAGGTAGTTGGTTGGACTCTTTCCACGCTAAATGAATCTCCACGGTTGGCGTGACCTCTTTTATAGCCTTGTAGACCACCCCTGTTCTTTGAAGTTTCTGTATTGATGCTGGTATTAAAGAAACGCCCATCTCTGCTGAGACTAGGCTAACGATTGTTTGCATTTGAATAGCTTCTTGAGCAATTTGCGGATAGACCTTAAATTTTTCACAAAATCTAATAATGCTGTCATATAACCCTGGCGCATGTTGTCTGGGAGTCATTATGAAGGGGGAGGTAGCTAAAGATTTTATAGAAATTGCTCGCTTAGCTTTTGCTTGAGGATGATTTGTCGGTAACACCGCAATCAGTTTCTCTTTCGCGATTAAAAATGACTTGATCCCCTCTGCGTTAACCGGGGGTAACAAAAATCCAATATCAATGACTCCATTTCTTAAATCTGTCAGTTGGGTATCTGTCGTCGCTTCTCGCAAACCAAGTGAAACAGAGGGATATTCTTTTTGGAATTCGCGTAGAACGTAGGGGAGTAGATTGTAGTCAGCGACACTTATGAACCCAATGGTGAGATCTCCTATTTCCCCTCTGGCTGCCTGTTGCGCTGACGTTTTGGCGTGATTCACACGTTTTAAAATGTCTTTTGCTTCATCGAAAAATGCGCTACCGGCTTGCGTGAGTGAAACGCTTCTTTTTGTCCGGTAGAGAAGCTCTACGCCAACTTCTCGTTCTAGATCTCGGATTTGCATTGATAGTGGAGGTTGAGAGATATGTAGTTTGCTTGCCGCGCGCCCAAAATGCAGTTCGCTGGCAACTGTTACAAAATATCTGAGGTGTCGTAACTCCATATATATATATTATATATTAAAAAGTACTTAATAATATATTAGACGGTGATCTCTAAAGGCCTGACAATCTGAGCTTAGCGACCATCTATGCATTGTCAAAACATAATATGACCTGTGTGCATGTATTGGCGGATATTTATATGCTGTGGATGGGTTTGTGTTGATAAGTTCATGATTGTTTGGGGTTCTAAATTTAATGAGGTTAGGGGAGATTTAAAATGGCTGATAATTGGCGCAGTAAGATAATCACGGGTGGCGATGTACGCGCACCGAACAGGGCGATGTTGAGAGCCGTAGATTTTGGGGATGATGATTTTCAGAAACCAATTATTGGGGTCGCTAATGGGCACTCCAACATGAATCCCTGTAATGCCGGTATTCAGCCGCTAGTCGACCGAGCAATGGAGAGTATCCGAGGGGCGAATGGCATGCCGCAAGTTTTTGGAGTTCCTACAGTGACTGATGGCATAGGGATGGGTACTGATGGGATGAAGTACTCGTTGGTATCTCGCGAGGTTATCGCAGATGCTATCGAGACCTCGGTCAACGGTCAGATGATGGACGGGGTCTTAGTGGTCGGAGCATGCGATAAAAATATGCCCGCGGGTATGATGGCCATAGCGAGAATGAATGTTCCGGCGATATATGTTTATGGTGGAACCATTAAGCCTGGCAACTGGAAAGGCGAAGACTTAACGATTGCCAGCGCTTATGAGGCAGTGGGCGCATACAGCGCTGGAAAATTATCGCAAGAGGATTTTGTTGGAATCGAGAAAAATGCATGCCCAACGTTTGGTGCTTGTGGCGGAATGTTCACAGCTAATACGATGTCGTCTTCTTTTGAGGCTTTAGGGATGAGTTTAATGGGCTCATCTGTTATGGCTGCGGTTGACCCTGAGAAGGCTGATTCGGCGGGGGATTCTGGTCGAGTTCTGGTCAATGCCATAAAGAATAATATTCGACCAAGAGACATCATTACGAAAAAATCAATTGAAAATGTGGTGTCATTGATTATGGCGACCGGTGGCTCCACTAATGCTGTTTTGCATTATTTGGCTATAGCCTCGGCGGCAGAAGTTGATTGGAGTATTGATGATTTTGAGCGTATTCGACAAAAAACTCCGGTATTCTGTGATCTCAAGCCTTCAGGGAAATATGTTGGGGTTGATTTGCACAAAGCAGGCGGTGTACCCCAGGTACTTAAAATGCTTTTGGTAAATGGTTTGTTGCACGGCGATTGTATGACCATCACGGGACGCACTATTGCTGAGGAATTAGAGCATATCCCTAATGAGCCGTCTTCTGAGCAGGATGTAATCAGGCCATTTGATAAGCCGTTGTATAAGCAAGGTCATTTGGCTGTGTTGAAAGGTAATCTTGCAACAGAAGGATGTGTAGCGAAAATTACAGGATTAAAAAATCCCGTGATTACCGGTCCAGCTCGCGTTTTTGATTCAGAGAAAGAGACGATGGACGCTATCATGGGTGGCAAGATTAAAGCTGGAGACGTTTTAGTGATTCGCTATGAAGGCCCGAAGGGAGGGCCAGGAATGCAAGAAATGCTTGCTCCTACATCTGCTTTGATTGGTGCTGGGCTTGGTGAGTCGGTTGGGCTTTTGACTGATGGACGATTCTCGGGGGCGACCTGGGGAATGGTCGTCGGGCATGTGGCGCCTG
>QXZO01000031.1:14226-25348 GCA_009886305.1 Betaproteobacteria bacterium | reverse complement strand
ACGATTGCGGTGGATATAAATGATCGGTCTGTCTCTCAGTTCACAAACGCAGGCTCATTTAATTTTTCTAGTGTTGCTAGCGCATCTGCCTTGACGATTGTTAGTGGAGAAACGCTCAGTTTAACCGCAACCCAATCGGCTAGTGGCCGGGATATGTCGGGAGCTTCTAGTATTTCTGCAACAGATATTACGACAACCGTGACTAATTTTACTGCAGGAGCTCAGATCGGGGTCGGAACTGGAGCTCCTTTAGCTGCCTCCGCGCTTATTCAGATAACCGATGTGAATGGCGCCAATGGTGGCGGAAGCGTTGGCTTGGGTATACCAACAATTACGAACCAACAATCGCAAATTGATAATTAGAGATACGTTTGACGTTTAAGTGGATTCGTTTTCTTGAGGATTAAAGTTTTCAAGAAGGAATACTCTCATGTGCTCCCTAAACGGTTTTCCGCCCATCCACGCAAAGATTGAGACTAGTACGCAAATTCCAGAAAATTGTAGCTCAAATAATATTCTGGGGTCTGAGAACATCCCTGAAGAGGAGCTCTCAGCGAAAATGCGTAGTAGGTTTAGTAGCGACGTCCCGATAAACCCCATGAGCAAACCGATCGCTAACATATGGAACCGGAAGTAGCCTCTTAGCGCTACCCCTTGTTCATCGGAACTGATTGTTCCCACAAAAACCGGGATGAATCCGCTCAACACAGGAGGCGCATTTTTTCGTCCTAGCTTGAGCGCTCCAGAATCATCTATTTCAGTTTTAATATCAACGTATCTATTAGCAGATAGGCGAATATTATCTTCCATCTGTTCTTTTGTTTTGTTGGACCTTAACGTTATCCGCTGGAACATAATTACGCACTCTTTATCTTAAAAAACTTCACAAGCATAATCGCTACCATAGGTAGCGAAATCGCTATGACCGCAACCGTGATAAACAGAGTCCCAAGTTCATCATAGTTCGCGGCGGTTGAGATCAGACCTGTGTCTCGGTCCTTAACCTCTCTTGCGACCGTATATAGTTGATTGAGGTATTTCGTACCTAGCTGTGCCGCTGATAACGCTAAGTTGGCGAAAGAGGCCATCACAGCAAAAAAAGTGGCCTTTAAATTTTGAGGTGCGGAGTTGGCGATCCAAGCCAACATTGGCACCATCGCGATTTGACCAAGTGGAGATTCCATTGCGGTATCAATGACGGCGATAAAGCGTTGATCCACGACCCCGTCTGTCATCTGTGCAGTCCAGTAATGAAATCCATAGAACATTGCGATATCGGGAACCATCAGGAGGGTACCTACAATTGCAAGCGCGCCAATAACGTAGGCGATCGATTTCTCAGCCATGAATTTTCTGAAAATAATCATACCGAATAACGCAAGGAACGAAGCTATGAGTGAGAGCTTTGCTATGAAAGATTGATCGAATTCCAGAACATCAATCATCCACCATTGGGTTCCGGCACCTGTGGAGGGTACGGCCCTGTATGCAAAAATAATAATTGCTGTGCCGATCAGGACTTGTCGTGCCTCAGGGTCTAATTCTTTAATAAGTCTAGACATCAGAAATAAAATGATGGCTGCAGACACGACGAACACTATTTCTTGGGCCCCTGAAACGTCGAGTAAACCAACGCTTATGGAAAGTAGGGCGAATGCGAGACCGCCACCGAGAATCCACCAATTTATACTCGGCCGCTCGCTTTGCACTTGAGTCAGTGCGCGTGCCTCGCTCTTCGTATGACCTGATTTTATAAGGTCAATAATGTTTTTACGCTGGATGAGCGAACCAACGATTACTCCTATGACGGAAGACAACGGTATCAATAATCCAATTTGATACACAGATAGGTAGGCCAAGGACTTCTCTGCTTCAGGTAGCTCTGCAACTCCCTCCATCATATTGACATTCAGTAAAGCAACTAAAATACCACCTACGATGATTGCGAGCCTTCCTAATAATTGCATTGTAGTGTGCATGGATCGTATGAGCGTTGGGTCAATCGGCTTGCCAGATCGATCAACAGTCGGGACCGCTTCGACCGTCATAGCATCAGCGACCACGTCTTGCAGCACGTAGCCAATGGGTGCGAGTAGGGACGACGTGATAAACCACACTTCTGCTGAGGCGATACGTAGCATGGCATCTGTTTGTCCAAGGAGCATAACCATAATGCCTAGGCTTGCAGCGATCATCAGTGCCCCTAGGTAGACAAAGCCGCTTTTAATTTTCCAAAAAAGATCGACTAGGTGACCAATCGGCATTTTGAGCGCCCAGGGCAACATCGCCCAAAATGCTAATCCAGCTAAAAATTCGGCAGTCAGTCCGAGTTGCTCTTTTACGTAGAAGGAGCCCACGATTTGCGTGAGTGGAGAAATGCCTGCTGCCACGTACACCATAAGTGGGGGCAGAAAGCTGAGTCTGAACTCTCTTGCAAGTCCAAGAATGTGCTGGTCAAACCAGTTCCAGATACTAGAGGTCATACTTAGTCCTTACTTTTTTTCGATCAATCTCTTTGGACCGATTCGCATTTTTCGGTTTTATGATATTTCGATGCTTACCGAGCCCAATTCAGGGATGGAGAAGGTTAAATGATCTCCTGATTTTACGAATTGTGTGGTGATCATCGTCCCAGTCATTACGATCATACCGGCCTCGATAACTTGTTTTTGTTCAAGGATTTTGTTTGCGAGCCAAGATAGCGCATTAAATGGATGCCCCAGCACATCACGACCATATCCAGTGCCCACTAATTTATCATTGATGTATACGGTGCCCTGTAACTCTGCTAGATCAAGCTCTCTCCAGTCTTTAATCATTTGACCATAGACAAGCCCAGCATTCCAGGCGTTGTCTGCTATGAGTGTTAACACTTCATCACTAATTCGATCGTAATTCGCGTTTCTATCATCGACAATTTCAAGTGCTGGTGCGATTGTATCAATCGCTTTGGCAATATCAGTTGCATTGTAGGGGAGCTCCCTTGGAAGCAAGTCCGTTTTTAAAACTGCCGCTATTTCACATTCGATGCACACGCGACCATAATCATCAGGAGCTAGCGATGCGCCATCGGTATATATCAATTTGTTATGTAATGGCCCACTAAAAGGGGATGGAAACCGAAGCAGCTTCTGCATGACTTCTGATGTTAGGGCGACTTTATAGCCCGCGATCGAGCCCAGTCTTGGTTTTCTGAGCTCAAATAGTTCAGACTGAACCGCATAGGCGCCTGATTCGGTTGTCGGGGCCAAGTGTGACGGTAAACTGGAAAAAGATATGTTTTTATCGTGCTGATCGAGCAATAATTTGGCCGCCCGCAACGCGTGTTTAGGTCGATTCTGCATAGTAAATGTCTGTCGTAAATTGTTGCGCTAATAATGTCTGTGTTCGGGACCGAAAGTCTATTTTCATAATACAGATTGATTAGTGTAACATTCATCAATTGGAGCTCAGATCGTCTATGGAGAAGAGTTGGTTTTACCTTAGGGCTTTTGGTACACAGCCCGTTTAATTTCTGGCAATTTGATCTATGTTTTTTGCTGCACTTAATCGTACGTTAGGCTTGTGGACTTCTTTAGCACTGTTGGCGCTGCTGGCGCCATCGGTGCTCGCTCAAAGTGAGAGTGAGTCGGTCGTCATGAAGCTTCAGGATGAATTCGTTTATGGACGTAATCGTGGTCCAAAGATGGGTTACGTAGAACCTGAAGTATTCGAACCATTGTCCGATCCGTTGTACCGGGCAGGATATAAAAACTACCGTCCTGTTGGGGTCACAGGTGAACAAATGAGAATGAATGCCATGGATCGAACGAAGGATCTAGGGACGATCCTTGCCTGTGCAGATGGATGGTTTTGGCCTTTTTCAAGAACAGCGAGAAATAATGAACCAGCGGGTTTAGAGGTCGAAATTCTAAATTCAATTGCGAAAAAACATGAACTTAATATCGATATGATGTGGGTCAACATGAGTACGCGTTTTGGTTATGGGGCTCCGGGAGGTGCGTTTGATCTCTCCATCAATCGAGGGTTATGCGATATCGTCTTAGGGCTTACGGTAACCGGATCAGATGATCACCAACTTGATCCAAGCCAAATTGTATATAGCAAGCCATTCATGAGTACCGGGTTTGTTTTGGTAACTCAAGGCCCCGCTAAGGGCTTGACCAGTTTGGATGACGTTAAGGATTTAGATGTTAAACTTGGATTGCCGGCATACTCTCCGATGAGCGATTATGCGGATGAAAACGGCATCCCTCATGAGACCTTTTTTCAAAATTTTAGAGTCATTGATGCCATGGTTGAGGGCAAGGTTGATGCTGCAATGATTTGGTCCGGCGCCATATCACAGGCAAAATTAAATCGCCCAGAAGGCCAATTTCAAATGGTTAAGGGGTATGTCCCGATACCAGAGATGCGTTGGGATAGTGCGTGGGGTCTTAAAAAAACAGAAACAGAGTTTAAAGAATTTATCGATGAAGCCTTCGATGAAATGCTTGAATCCGGCGAGATTAAAAGGATAGTGGAGCGGTATGGAATGCCGTATTACCCGCCAATGGAATAGCATCATTCACTAAAGATTTAAATTTTCATTATTGAGATTGATTAGGGGAAAAACTGATGGATTTTGAAACAATTGTACATTTCAGCGTGATGTCCGGAGGTTTGCTGCCTTTGATGGGGCTTCTGCTGCTGGTCACGATCATTGTTATCGTGGAGAGGCTGTATTTTTACCACCGTGTGGTTAGCAGTGGTTCGACGCTAGAACATGACTTAAACGTTGTGGAATTTCAAAATGCAGATCAACTCAAGAAGCTAGAAGGTCATTACGAGACGACATTGCAGGTAGCGCTGATAGGCGCTGCAACGTCTGCGAATAACGATGATGCAGAAACTATGGACCGTAAAATAGAAGAGTCCATCATGTGGCAATTACCTAAGTTAGATCGTGGGATCTGGGTTTTAGATACTTCTGTCACGTTAGCGCCTTTGATGGGTTTGCTGGGGACAATCATAGGAATGGTTCATGCATTTGATATTTTGGGTGCAGCAGATAATTCCGGGACCTCCACGAAAATGGTCACGGGTGGCATAGCGGAGGCGCTTGTTGCTACTGGTGCAGGACTTCTTATCGCGATAGTCGCCGTATTATTTCTCAATCATTTCAATAAGCGTATTCGAGTCGCGTTACATCAAATGGACTTGATTAAAACCATGCTTATTAACCGGTTCCACGGTAACGCTTAAGCGTTTAAACGATTATGTATAGAACAAACACTAGTACGTTGAGAAATGCCTATGTTTAGACGAAATAGAAATAGCTACTTTGAGGTAGAACGTCCAAGGGTGGAAGTCATTCCAATGATCGATATCATGATGTTTTTACTTGTTTTTTTCGTTGTTTTGTCAGTTAACATGATCGCTGGTACGGGTGTTGATATGAAATTGCCTGGCTCCAAGACGACCGAAGATATCGAGGAGGCGACAATAACCGTCGGTGTCAAAAAAGACAATCAATTCATTGTGGATGGTGAGACTATCTCAGGGGAAAATCTAACATCGAAGTTACTTGAGCTTAAAGAAAACCGTAAGGTGGCCGTTATTATCGCCGGCGATAAGGATGTTGAATTGGAGACGCTAATCAACGTCATGGATAGCGTTAGAGGCGCGGGCATTAATTCGGTTGGCATTGCCGCGATTGCGGCAAGTCAATAGAGTTAGTCAAGATACTTCACATGTTTGGAAAATACCGTCCAGTAAAGGCGCTTTGGCCTGAGCTTCATATAAAAGACAAGAAGTTCCTACCCCTGTGGGCAGCTCTTTTAATCGCGCTTTCACTGGAATTTTCCCCATTTGTTGGTCAATACCTATATGGACTGCTGGGCCTGGAGACGATATTCGAGGAAGAGTTCGAGGAACTGCCTGAGATAAAAATGACAGTACAGTTGAATCAAAGGCCCGTGACAGAAGTGCCTCCACAGAGACCGCCAGAGGAAGAGGAGGAAGAGGAGATCACAGAGCCCGATTTAGAGGAGATCAAAAATACCGTCCCACTCGTTGAGCCCCGTCCTTTGTCCAACGAGATCTTATCGGAGATCGCTCTTGTACAGCCAAAGGTTGAAGAAGAGGATGAAGAGCCCGCATTGCCATCCGTCTTCCAAGATGCAAAGCCTGTCAATAAAAAACCTTTTCCCAAGTATCCTAGGGAGGCTGAGGATAATATGATTGAGGGCGACATTACTGTAGCGATTACCGTCAATGAGGACGGTCGTGTGATGGATGTTCAGGTTGTGAGTGCTAACCCAGCGGGTGTTTTTGATCAGGAGGTGTTGAATAAGGTTCGGCAGTGGCGATTTAAGAAAGACGGAACTATGTATGAGGCAGAGCAGAAATTTATTTTTAAGATTGATCCTTGGACAAAATATTAAGACATTAAACTTTAGATGAAAAAAAAGCCCGAATTATCGGGCTTTTTTTATGTGGGGTTCGGTTAAATTATCCGTATACCGCTTGCGGTAGCCACGTTATGATCGAGGGAAATACGACGCATAAGAAGACTGCCAGAGCCTGAATCGCAAGAAAGATCAACGCAGACCTAAAGATCGTAGCCATACTGATCTCTGGTGGACAAACACCCCTTAGATAAAATAGCGCATAGCCAAAGGGTGGCGTTAAGAATGACATTTGCATATTCACTAGATAAATCACACCGAACCACAGAACCACGACACTGCTGTCGACACCTGGCAGTCCAAAAAGACCATCAAAGTTCAATGACTGAATGATTGGTATGAAAATAGGAACAGTGAGCAGCAAGATGCCGACCCAGTCCAAGAACATACCTAGAAAAACAAGGATAAACATCATGAGTAACAGGATGCCGTAAGGACTGAGTCCAGTCCCCAAGATTGTCTCCGTAATGAAGTCTTGTCCGCCCTCTAAGATGAAGAAGCCAACGAATATGGACGCACCGAAAATAATCCATAGCACCATCGCTGATGCACGAGCAGTCGTAACAGAGGCGTCTCTGAGTGCCTGAAGCGAAAATCTTTTGTGAATGATCGCTACGATGATTGCACCGAACGAGCCAATGCCTGCTGCTTCAACCGGTGTGGCAATGCCACCGAAGAGTAATCCAAGTACTAAAAAGACCAAGAAGATTGGTGCAATGAGATTTCGAAATAGTCTTAGTTTCTGGGCGAATGAAACGCGTTCCTCACGCGGTAGCGCTGGGCCTAGTTTTGGATTTAACATCGTTCTAAAGAGCACATAGGCGATGTACATGCCCGAGAGCATTAACCCAGGAACCAGAGAGCCTAGATAGAGCTGTCCAACCGATTGTTGCGCTATCACGGCGTAGAGAATCGCAAGAATCGAAGGTGGTATGAGAATGCCTAGCGTTCCCCCTGCCATAATCGACCCGAGTGCTATCTTGTGGTCATAGTTCCGCTTTAGCATAGCGGGTAGGGCGATGATACCCATGGTTACTACCGCTGCGCCGATTACACCCACCATCGCTGCTAAAATCGTAGACGCCAAAATGGTCGCTGCTGCAAGTCCACCGTTGAGCCCTCCCATCCATTTGTAGACCACGTCGAACATCTCTTCGATCAGGCCTGCTTTTTCTAGCATGGACGCCATAAATATGAATAATGGAATGGCGGCTAAATCAGCGTTGGACATCAACGGATAAATCCGTGTTGGAATGATATTTACCATGGTCTGTCCGCCGACCAGATAAATGAAAACAACGCCAAGCCCTCCAACCACAAAGGCCATTGGAAGACCAGCCATGAGTAACAAGGCCAAAGTGCCAAACATCAGTAGTGTGAGGGTCTCGATTTCTGTTTCCATCAAGGATTCAGCGAATGAGAATAGGAACCGCTCATCCTCATATGGATCGTAAAACAATATATTTATGAGCTCAACGATACATATGAATGAGAATCCAGCGATTGCCAGAATTAAAGCCCACTTCAACAACCCATTAGAGCTTGTCTGGTTGGGGGTAATTGATGGGGTCATGCGGCACCTCCAGAAATTTTTCTAAATAATTGAATATCTTTTATAAGCTTAGATAAACCGGCGAGGGTCAGCAATATGGCACCCAAGACCATCATGCCTTTTACGGGATAAATTTGGATTTGCCAGGTCTCTTCCGTAACCTCTGCCATATCTAAGGAGTCGAAAAAGAATCGCCAGCAGCTTCCTGCCAACGCAAGCGCAAAGATAAAAAAGAATATCGAAGTAAAAATATCTGTAGCCACCTGAGCGACTCTCGACATTTTGATATAGACCACGTCTACCCTGACGTGATCGCCATGCAGAAGTGCAAAGCCTCCTGCCAGAAGATATTGCATCCCAAAGAGTAAATAGGATGATTGATGTGCCCAGATAGTGGGCGCATCGAAAATATATCGAGAAATCACTTCGAAGAAGTAAACACAGACTGCGTTGACGGTCCAAAGAGAGACAAAAAGTCCTGATGCGTTGGAGCTCCAGTCAAGCATCTGAGTGAGTTTATTTCCCTCGTATTCATCATTTTCTGGAGCTAGTTCATTAATGCGTGCCCCATTAGAAAACCACATGAAAACGAAAGGCATGATCGCGAGCCATCCCCAGTAGATCCAATGTGGTAAAACAAAATTTGTTGCTTGATCCATAGCTTTCTCTCAGTTTGTCTTGATAAGAGAACGGCGGATAAGGTTTTATCCGCCGTCATGAACAGTTTAGTTGTTTGGACGATTAAAGCTTTAAACCCTTCACGTCTTCCTCATTGAGGTAACCCATATAAGGATTAAGCATGAAGTCTTGCTGCAGTTTAAATATGCGTGAAGCATCTTTATCTTTTTTAGCCCATTCATACCAAATTGGAACCGCGGCTTTTCGGAACTGAACCACTTCATCTGCCGATAGCCTCTGTACCTTGGTTCCTTTGCTTAGGAACTTTTCCATAGCAGCGTTATTCGCTTTTTGGATATTAACGTAATGGTAAACCGAGTACGTTTTCACTTGTTCTTCGACAAATGTTTGCATCTGTTTTGAGAGTCGTTTCCATGCTCTCATGTTTACGGTTAAATCCATAACGTCAACGGGCTGATACAGCGACGTCTGCCCCGGAGGGCCCGCGCAAATTATATAATCGGTAACTTCTGCAAAGCCAAGGTCGTAGTTAATCGCAGGACCGACGTAGTCCGCGGCATCCACCGTTCCTTTTTCCAGAGCGGGATAGATGTCCGAACTTGGAAGACTGGTAGTGCTAACCCCGAACTTCTCGAAAACTTGCGCCACCATACCGCCAGGCAATCGTATTTTCATACCCTTTAAGTCTTGTAGTGTTTCAACCGACTTCTTGGAGTGAATAATATTTCCATCGTGATGAATAGGGCCAACATAAAAAAGCCCTTTTTTCGCAAAAATCTCTCTCGTCATTTCCAACATATTCAAACCATAGAACATAGTGTCCCATTGACTGGTTTGATCTGGCCCTGCTGGATAGGATGTTAAGAACACAGATGCTGGAATTTTTCCGGACCAATAAATAGTAAAAGGATTCATCGCTTGCAGCACGCCTGTACGCACGGCATCGAATAGGGCGCTATTGTCCGCAGCAACCGATCTCGCGGGGAATGGTTTTATCGCAAGTTCTCCACCAGATTTTTCTTTGAAGCTGCCGGCCCATTCCTCAAAGAGCTTGTAACCAGTTGTCCCAGCATCCCAACTGGTTTGCACTTTCCAAGTTTTAGTCTTTGCCGCTTGGGCGTTTCGAATAAACGGCGCGCCAATTAACGCGGCACCAAGACCAGTTTTAAGAAGCCCTCGACGGGTGCTGCTGGTTTGCTCCTCGACAGCCTCGCTTTTTTTGTTGGGTAGAGTTTTTGCCATATCCAAATCCTTGTAGATTGTTCTGATAAATTTATATTGTGGGTGTTAAACCACACTGTAATTTTTGATAACACCGTATGATGATAGATAAACGCTTGTCATTCAAGGATAAACGCCAGTTTTTGTGATCAAATCGATCAGCATTTAAATTCTATTGTAAAATTTTATTGTCAGGGCCTGCACCGGGTGCCCTTGTAAATTCTTATGTTCTGAACGATTTGTCGCCCAGAATTGTAAAAAATGTAGCTATATTGGGAGATGAAATGCCAGCAATATCAAAACGTTCGAGCCAGTTAGGCACAGAAAACGCGTTTGTTGTTTTGGCGGAGGTTGGAGAGTTGCAGAGGCAAGGAAAAGATATTCTGTCCTTTTGTATCGGTATGCCCGACTTCCCTACGCCTCAAAATATTCAGGCAGCTGGTATCACAGCCATTCAGTCTGGTAAGCATGGTTATACGCCATCAGCAGGAATTCCTGAGTTACGGCAAGCTGCCGCGACGTATCTTAATCAAACTCGTGGATTACATTATGATGCCGATGATGTCGTGGTCGCCGCTGGTGCTAAGCCCTTCATCATGTATTCAATTCTCGCTACCACGGATTATGGGGAGGAGCACGAGGTGATTTACCCTAACCCTGGATTCCCAATTTACGAGTCTCAAATCAAAGCTCATGGCGCGATTCCAGTTCCGCTTCATTTGCGAGAATCTAGAGGGTTTAATTTTGACCCTGCGGACCTTGAGTCGAAACTTAACGATAAGACACGGCTGTTAATTCTCAATTCACCTCAGAACCCGACTGGTGGAATTATATCAAAGGCTGAGCTAGAGAATATCGTTGAGATACTCGAGCAATACCCAAATGTATGGGTTTTTTCCGACGAGATTTATTCACAATTATGTTTTGAAGAGTCTTTTAGCTCTATTGCAAGTTTCCCCAGTATGACTGACCGAACTATCGTTGGTGATGGGTGTTCCAAAACTTGGGCGATGACCGGTTGGCGACTTGGATTTTCTGCTAGTAAAGCGTTAGCGCCAATATTTACTAATTGGGTGACTAATACTGAGTCGTGTGCGTCGCACATTACCCAGTGGGCAGGTGTCGAAGCCCTTACCGGAGATCAAGCTGGCGCACATATGATGCGATCCAAATTCTTGGAGCGTCGTGATTTGATTGTTAGCCTTTTGAATAAAGTACCAGGAATTACATGTTTAAATCCGGGTGGGGCATTCTATGTGTG
>QXZO01000031.1:2164-14216 GCA_009886305.1 Betaproteobacteria bacterium | reverse complement strand
GGCCTAACGTGACTGAGGCGTGCGAGATGGTTGGCGCCAAGGATTCTGAAGCATTTAGACAGCGCTTATTACTCGAGTCGGGGGTTGCAGTTTTAGCCGATATCCATTTTGGCCGTCGTGTTCCTGATGACGGCCAGCACGTGAGATTCAGTTACGCTGCCTCTAATGAGGAAATCATCGAAGGTGTTGCTAGGTTAGACGCATTTATTCGAAAGAACACGCGCTGAATGGAACAATTGACCATGACCTTGTGGCTATGGCGCAAATTTATGAGCATGTTCCCGGATGCTATGAAACTCAATTTCGGGCCAGCGCTCCATGGTGAGATCTAGGTTTGGTTTTGACGTGGCTAAAAAAGCCAGACTGCCAGACGCGTCGTGCGCTAAATTGCCCGCAAGCTGTCTTTCAAAATCAGCAAGTTTTTTCTTGTCGGACGAGGTGATCCAGCGGGCTCCATAAAAACTTAATGATCTCGTGCTCGCCTCAACGCCATATTCTACTTTTAAGCGATGTGATACAACCTCAAACTGCAAAAGACCAACAGCACCCAAGATCATTTCATTGCCCAAGACAGGTTTGAAAACCTGTATCGCTCCCTCTTCTCCAAGCTGCTGAAGTCCTTTTTGGAGTTGTTTGCCTTTGAGGGGATCCTTGAGCGTTACGCCCTGGAATAATTCGGGTGCGAAGTAGGGTATTCCTGTGAAAGATAAGGATTCCCCTACTGTAAAGGTATCGCCGATATCGATGCTTCCGTGGTTAAGCAGGCCGATGATATCGCCGGGCCATGCATCTTCAACCGTTTCCCGGCGTTGCGAAAGAAAGCTGACCACCTGCCCGGCACGAATTTCTTTACCGCTTCGTACGTGAAGTAATTTCATTCCGCGGGAAAAGCGACCAGAGCACACACGGAGGAAAGCAATTCGGTCACGGTGTTGGGGGTCCATGTTGGCTTGAATCTTAAATACAAAGGCTGAAAAATTATTTTCTTCAGGCTCAACTGATCGCTCTACAGCAGGCCTTGGTCGAGGAGATGGCGCATCGTCGACTAAGGCTTCTAACGCTTTCACCACGCCAAAATTATTCATTGCTGAACCAAAAAATACCGGAGTAAGTTCACCTTCAAGAAAATGTTCTTTATCGAAGTGTCGGTCATCTTCTCGTATTAGGCTGACTTCATCTTTTGTGTCGCTCACTTCTGATGAAAATTGTTCATCTACGGTTTTTTCACTGAGCCCTTTGACAGCTGTGCCGCTTTTTTGGTCAGGACTATTTGCGTCGAAAAGGAGTGTTTCATCTCTTGCGATATCGTAAATGCCCGCGAGTCTTTTGCCCATACCAATTGGCCAAGTAATGGGAGCGCAGTGGATGTTAAGTACTTCTTCGATTTCATCGATAACTTCGAGTGGATGTCTACCTTCACGATCCAGTTTATTTACGAAGGTGATGATCGGTGTGTTCCTTTGGCGACATACCTCCAGGAGTTTTATTGTTTGTGATTCAACCCCTTTGGTGCAATCGATGACCATTAAAGCTGCGTCGACTGCCGTAAGCACCCGATAAGTGTCCTCTGAGAAATCCCTGTGGCCTGGAGTGTCGAGAAGATTAATAACGCAGTTACGATACTCAAATTGCATAACTGAACTGGCTACAGAGATGCCACGCTCTTTTTCAATAGCCATCCAGTCTGAGGTGGCAAATTTACTCGATTTTCTCGACTTCACCGTGCCGGCAGCTTGTATTGCACCACCGAATAGCAATAATTTCTCTGTTAACGTTGTTTTACCCGCATCGGGGTGAGAGATAATCGCAAAGGTCCGACGTCTCTTGGCTTCTGTTGCGACTTCTTTTTTTGTGTGTTCCACAGGCTTAATGTGATTGCTGAAACAATTTTTTTAATGTATGTAAATCGGAAGCGCATTCTAACGCCCCATTGCTTTTCTTGCTATTGAATTTATAAACTCAAAATTTAGCGTTTGGAAGTATCGGTCGGTAGTCGTTCGAGTAAAATATCTCGCAGGCGCGTTTCGATCGCAGGTTTTATTTTTGAATGCGTCAAAATATAAAAGTGTTTTTCACGAATGGATTGAAGAACTTGATCGGCCACTTGCTCAGCCGAAATTTTTCCGGACTCAACGGCTTTTTTGAGGTTTTCCTCCATCTTGATTTCATCTTCGGATTTTTTGCGGGGTTCTGTGAGGCTGATAGGTCGATTGCGTTCTGAATTGGCGATACCTGTAGGAACATAGGCAGGACATAAAACGGAGCACCGAACATGCTCTGAAACATTTGTTAAATCATGATGAAGACATTCCGTCATGGTGACTACGGCGTGCTTCGTAGTGCAATAGAGTCCCATCCCGTTAAACGACATAAGTCCGGCAACTGACGCCGTATTCACAATGTGGCCCTCTTCTTTTTGTTTTAATAAAATTGGGGTGAATACGCGAATACCATGTATAACCCCCCATACGTTGGGTCCCATTGCCCATTCCCAATCTTTAGTTGAGTGTTCCCAAATGAGTCCGCTAGGAGCAACCCCCGCATTGTTGCAGACGATATTTATTGAACCAAAATGCTCCATTGTCTGATGCGCAACATTTTCAACATCTTCACCCAGGGAGACATCGCATTTGATGCCTAAGGTATCAATCCCAGTTTGCTCAAGTTTACTGACTGCAGTTTGCAGCGGGCCATCCTCTATGTCCGCAAGGACTATCTTCATACCCTCTTTGGCGAAGCGTTGCGCCATAGCGAGACCCAAACCGCTCGCCCCTCCAGTAATTACTGCCACCTTATCTTTGAGGTTTTTCATTTTTTATTCCAAAATTTTAATTTTGATCGTCTAGTATGCCATGGGCATGAGATAATCATGCGTAAGGAGATGTCAATTATGCACGAACAATTTGTTGGAACACGCGCGGTTGATCCTAAGCAACAATTTGATGTGGGGCGCTTAGAGTATTATTTAGAACGGCACATTGATGGCTTTAAAGGGCCTATATCGCTTGAACAATTTAGTGGCGGACAATCGAATCCTACATTTTTACTGAAGGCGTCGGGCGCTGTATACGTTCTTCGCCGCAAACCCCCTGGAAAGTTGTTACCTTCAGCGCATGCGGTTGATAGAGAGTACCGAGTCATGACCGCCCTATACTCAACTGATGTGCCTGTAGCAAAAACATATTGTCTTTGCGAGGATGAGACCATCATTGGTACGGCTTTTTATGTGATGGATTTTGTGGAAGGTCGAGTCATCTGGGATGGCTTGCTCCCTGAGATGGAGTTAGGGGAGCGTTCTCGCATATATGATGAATTAAATCGTGTGATCGCGGCGCTTCATTCCGTGGATCACAGTGCGATTGGCTTGGATTCTTTCGGACGCCCTGGAAACTTCGTCGAACGACAAATTAGCAGGTGGATTAAGCAGTATCGGGCGTCAGAGACAGAGCACATTGAGGCTATGGAAAACCTGATTCAATGGCTCCCGAATAACGTTCCGCAAAGTGAAGAAGTCTCTATTACGCACGGTGATTATCGGTTAGATAACGTTATTTTTCATCCTACGGAGGCGAAAATTTTATCTGTATTGGATTGGGAGCTATCAACACTTGGTCACCCAGTGGCTGATCTTGCTTATCATTGTATGTACTGGCGTCTTACGCCGGGTGAGTTTCGAGGTATCTCCGGGGTAGACCATGAAGCGACTGGAATCCCTAATGAGGAACAGTATGTCGAGCGATATTGTCAGCGAACTGGTAGGGGCTCGATAGAGAATTGGGATTTCTATATAGCCTACAACATGTTCCGTTTGGCCGGTATTTTGCAAGGGATCATGGGCAGGGTAAAGGATGGTACTGCTTCAAGTGCGCACGCCGTAGATCAGGGTAAGCGCGCGCGACCTATGGCAGAGGCGGGATGGCGTCAGGTTGAGAAAATCCTAATAAAACCAACTGCTTGAGTCGAGCCTAGTGGGATTGATCTTTATTGCTTGCAATTCCCTTATATCTAAACGATAATCATTCTCATTGCTATTGTGATTTGGGGAAGCAGATACATGTACTTATGTGTGTGTCGAGCAGTTCGCGAATCCGAGGTTGATAATGCCATCGACCAAGGATGCAGAACTTTCAAAGATATTTCTGACCAGACCGGGTGTTCAAAGGAATGTGGTCAGTGTGCTCAGACCGTTAAGGGCTATATTGATCAGCGTTTTGAAAAACCTGTTATGGGTTCGTTGCGTTTGGTTGGTTAAGCAGTTCTGTTGCGTTCTCCGAGAATCCTCGAGAAATTAGAAACTTAGAATAAGGATAACTGCATGAGAGCGGTTCTATGCAAAGAATTAGGAATGCCTGATAGTTTGGTTGTTGAGGAAGTACCAGGTTTGGTTCCAAGTGCCGGACAAGTCCTCATCTCCGTTCAGGCGTGTGGCGTAAATTTCCCCGACACACTCATCATTCAAGGTAAATACCAATTCAAACCAGAATTACCTTTCTCGCCTGGTGGAGAGATTTCGGGCGTAGTGAAACAGGTAGGCACTGATGTTCATAGCCTCAAGGTAGGGGACCGTGTAATCGCATTCTCGACTTGGGGGGGATTTGCTGAGGAACTCGTGGTGGATCACGATCGTACTGTTATCGTGTCCGATAAAATGGATTATGAAAAAGCATCTGCTTTTGTTTTGACATATGGCACTAGTTATCATGCGTTAAAAGACCGAGCTCAGTTGCGCGGTGGGGAAACCTTGCTGGTCCTTGGAGCTTCTGGTGGTGTCGGTATTGCTGCGATTCAATTGGGGAAAGCGATGGGGGCGACGGTTATTGCTGCTGCTTCGAATGCTGAAAAACTATCGATGTGTAAGGAAAATGGTGCGGATCATCTGATCAATTATGCGGAAGATGATTTACGTCAGTCTGTTAAAGAGATCACAAAAGGCCGCGGCGTTGATGTAGTTTATGATCCGGTTGGTGGTGCTTTCTCGGAAAAATCACTCCGTGATATGAGTTGGGGTGGACGCTTTTTGGTTGTTGGTTTTGCAGCAGGTGAGATTCCAAAAATACCGCTCAATATCCCTTTGCTAAAAGGGTGTTCTGTTGTTGGTGTTTTTTGGGGTGAATTTACTAAACGAGAACCAGAACTCAACAAAAAGAATAATCAAGAATTAATGGACTTGTTTGATCAGGGGAAGATCTCACCGCATATTCATAAAGTCTATCCACTTGAGAAGGCCGGTGAGGCACTCAACGAGTTGCTACAAAAGCGAGTGATCGGCAAAGTTGTCCTTTCAACGAGTGCTTAACATTACCAAGAGCTATGAACGAGGATTGGTTTAAATTAATCGGAGTCCCGCTCACTACACTAGCTGTAGCTGGTCATGTGTGTGCTGCTGAATATCTAACAGTAGATCAAGCACAAAAATTAATGTTCGGTAACGAAGCCTCCTTTGAGCAATCGGATGTGAAGTTAGATAGAGCAGCAAAAAAAGCAATCAAGGCGGCAACTGGGGTGAAAGTAGAAAGAAGAGTTTTGCCAACGTGGAAAGTGTTCGATGGCGGAAAATTATCGGGTTTCTTCATTATTGATGAAGTGATTGGTAAGCACGATTACATAACGTACGCGATCGCACTCACTCCCGCTGGTGAAATTAAGCAACTCGAGATTTTAGTTTATCGAGAGAATTACGGATACGAGGTGCGCAACCCGCGCTGGCGCGCACAGTTTGTCGGACATGACTCAGAGACGACGTTAGATCTTGGAGAAGAAATAAAAAATATCTCAGGTGCCACTATGTCCTGTCGGCATATTACTGAAGGGGTGAATCGAGTGCTGGCAACGTATGACCTTTTCCTCAAAAATAAATAGTAGGGCTCGACCATTACTTGGCACAATCGTTGAGATTGGTGTTTATTCTACCGAGGAGAATAGGGTCCAAGAAGTCATTTCAAAAGCTTTTAAAAAAATTGAAAATATCGAACGCTTGATGAGCCGGTTTCGTGATGAAAGCGATGTAGCCAAGATTAACCGACTGAAGGTGAATGAGACGCTAATTATTTCGTCTGACCTGATGCAAGTACTGGAGCTTGCTCACGACATTTCAATTATGAGTGGGGGGGTTTTTAGCATTTCTCCTTTGAGTCCAAAGGCTGGAGATGTGGTCAAATTGAGTGCCGGTAGGCGAGTAAAACGGTTACGGAGTGGGCTCATTGATCTCGGAGGTATAGCAAAGGGTTACGCGGTTGACCGAGCGATTGATTATTTAAAGAGCGCGCAAGTTGATTCGGCATATGTTAACGCTGGAGGTGATGTTCGAGCGTTTGGTGTACCGCATTCGGTTTTTGTCAGACATCCGACCACACCAAACAAATCAGTTGCCTCTGTTAATTTATATGATAACGCTTTGGCTACGAGTGCCACTTATTATGGTGAAGTTAACGCCGAGCAGTCTGGGAAGATTGTAAATCCAATCACCGGTCAGCCCGTAGCTCCAGGGGTATCGGTTTCCGTGATGGCTTCGACTTGCATTGTGGCAGATGCGCTAACAAAATGTATGCTTATGATGGAAGATAAGGTACACCCCATACTCCATCAATTTGATGCGTGTGGTTTTTGGGTTCATGGTGACCATGTAACCAGCTTCCCAAAACAAATCAATAGGCTACCAAGTTATGCCAATTAAACTTGGCCGATATCATCAATGGTTTCTCTATATGGTTGGGCTCGTGCTGACGATCTCTGGTGCGGCCTGGTTGTACTTGCACTACTTTGTTCGGATTGAAGGTGAATTTGGACCAATCCATCATCCATCAGAGCATTTTCTGATCACGGTTCACGGAATATCCGCGGCATTAATGATGGTGGGGCTTGGAAGCGTGATACCGGGCCACGTATCGAGAGCGTGGTCTATGCAAAGAAATGTGCGAACTGGTGTTTTTATGCTGACCATGATGACGATATTAAGTTTGTCTGGTTATTTCCTATATTATCTAGGTGCCCAAGTATTTCGTGATTTTACTGCGATAGTGCATTGGGTTATTGGTCTGGCGCTACCTTTTCTGGTTTGGCTGCATGTTCAGAGGGGTGTCAAAACACGGGCTAAGAAATAACGAGAACAGAGGGCAAGCTAAGTATGTCGGATTCAAAAGATATGAGCCAAGGGATTACACGTAACTTGACGAATTATGGCGACCCTGGTTTTGCAGCTTACTTGCGTCGCTCGTTTGCCCGTTCGATGGGATATTCGTTAGACAGCCTGAGTCGTCCAATTATTGGTATCGCTACATCGCCAAGTGGTTTCAATAATTGTCACCGTTCGATGCCAGAATTAGTTGAAGCAGTTAAGCGCGGTGTCTTAAAGCGTGGCGGCTTACCCATAGAGTTTCCTACAATCTCGCTTGGCGAGGTATTCCTATCGCCTACTAGCATGATGTTTCGAAATCTTATGTCGATGGATGTTGAAGAGATGCTTAAGGCTCAGCCCATTGATGCATGTGTGGTGATTGGTGGCTGTGATAAAACGGTACCCGCCCAACTCATGGGCATTGCTTCAGCAAATATTCCTTCAATAGAGCTGGTGACGGGTCCAATGCTGGCAATGCCTTTTGAGGGTGAGCAGCTAGGGGCCTGCACAGACTGTCGTCGATTTTGGGGTAAATATCGAGCTGGTGAGATCTCTGATTCCAGTATCAACGAAATCGAAGGCAAATTAGCGACAACAGCGGGTAGCTGCGCCGTTATGGGTACCGCCAGCACGATGGCCTGTATCACCGAAGCTCTCGGTATGAGTTTGCCTGGTAGCGCCGCGATACCAGCAGTTCATGCGGATCGATTACGTTTAGCCGAGGCGTGTGGTGAGCGTGCAATGGAGATGGCTGTTTCTGGGGCGCCACTGCCTCAGGATATCATCACGCCAAAGGCGATTGAAAATGCTTTACGCGTTTTGCTTGCGATAAGTGGTTCTACTAACGCAGTTGTGCATTTAGCCGCTATCGCAGGTCGAAGAGGAATAGACTTGTCACTGGATGAAATCAATCGTATCTCGGACGAAACCCCTGTTTTAGTTAACCTGAAACCAACCGGTGAGCATTATATGCAAGATTTGTTTGCTGCTGGTGGTCTTACAGCGGTGCTCCAGGAATTAAAACACCAGTTGCATCTCGATTGTCTGACCGTTACAGGAGAAACTTTAGGTGAATGGTTATCCGAAAAACCAAAATGGGTGGATCGAGATGTTATTCGTGAGTTTAATGATCCCTATCAAGCAGAAGGTGGATTAATCGCATTGTTCGGTACGCTCGCCCCAACTGGCGCGATCCTCAAAAGGGCTGCCGCTGATGCTGATCTTTTTGAGCTCACGGGAAGAGCTGTAGTTTTCGAGTCATTGGAGGACTTGAGTAATCGAATCGACTCCGACGATTTAGATGTTTCACCTGATGATTTTTTAGTATTAAAAAATGCTGGACCTAAGAGTAAGTCGTGTATGCCTGAAGCAGGATATTTACCGATACCTAAAAAACTCGCAGCAAAAGGAGTCAAGGACATGGTCCGTATTTCAGATGCACGGATGAGTGGCACTGCTTTTGGGACTGTGGTTTTGCATGTCTCTCCCGATGCCGCGTCTGGTGGCCATTTGGCTTTCGTGCAAACTGGGGATGAAATTAGGTTGTCGGTAAAAGATAAAGTATTAGACCTGTTAATCTCTGAGGAAGAGTTAAACGACAGGAAAAAAGATTGGGAGAGCCCTGCCACTCCTGGTCGAGGTTACGCCCGCCTTTATTATGAAACGGTTACTCAGGCACCTCTAGGGTGTGATTTTGAATTTTTGCGTTTTAAGTGAGAAACACTTGAAGGAAAAACGTGATGGGTCTAATCATCTTTTTCAATCCCGCACCATCGAGTAATGAAATGACAGATTACCCTGCTCACATCAACGGTGCTTTGAATAGACACTGACTCGTCAATCCCGTGAATATTTAATGCCTCTGGTCCATAGCACGTAGCTGGAATATGGCCGTATAACTGGAACGTTCTCACATCAGTCGTTGCGGCACTTGCGAATAATTCTGCAGGACGACCCAATTCTCTCTCATGAGTATTGCTTAATAGACTAATAAATTCATTACTGGTGTCGACTACGCAACCTGGAGACTGAAATCCGCTATATGTAATGGTGTGATTAATATTTTCTAAAGTTGGATCGCCCTTGATCATTTTTTCTAAGTGACGTTCTATTGCCGTCTGTATGTCTTTGGGGGCTTGACCCGGAAAAAAACCACATCGAACGTCCATTTGGCATTTTGTAGGAACCGATGAGGCCCATTCTCCGCCGGATATTTTTCCAAGATTAAATTTAACTGGTGTATCCGTCTCTGTAAACGGTGGATGTAAATGTTTATCTTGATTCCAGGCAGACGCTAACTTTTTTAAGTGTTGCCAAATTTTAAATGTTGCCTCGATTGCATTGTTGCCGAGAGTGTCATGGAGAACGTGAGCCGGTTTTCCAGTTATTTCTATTTGCAGCCACATGACACCCATCTGAGCTGACATAATTGTTTCGTTAAAGGGTTCGGGGATAATTGCTGCATCGGCCTTGTAACCACGATGCAGGCAAGCTAATGCGCCATTTCCTGTACACTCTTCCTCGACCACTGATTGTAAAAAAATATCACTAGCTGGACGATAGCCGAGTTTTTTGAGTGAGCTGAATGCAAAAACGTAGGCAGCGATTCCAGCTTTCATGTCTCCGCTGCCACGACCAAAAACGCGTCCGTCTCTAACCACTGAATCAAAGGGTTGGGATGACCACAGGTCTTCAGCGCCTATCGGCACGACATCAATATGGCCGTTAAGTATTAGTGATTTTCCTTTATTGGACTTAGCTCGATGAATACCAACAATGTTGTCATGCCCATCCCATTCTCCAACAGAGGGTGAGTACCCATCAATTTTTTTAAGTGCTTCGTGATTAATGGCAAAGCGATCGATATCAAGCCCCATATCTGAAAATGTCTCCTCCATGAAATTTTGTGCACTCTCCTCATGGCCTAGTAAGCTTGGATGTTCGACTAGAGCGCAAATAAAGGAGGTAATGTCTGCATGTTGTTCTTGATAGAGGGCGTTAATTTCCCGATTTAATCCAAGGTCATTGAGAGATTTATTGGTAGGTAACATTTTTGATATTTTTGAGGGTTTTATGAGTGATGTTGCCATTCCGCCTCTTGCAATAGACGCCATTGTATTTTCCCTGATCCTGAGCGAGGTAGCTCAGTAACAAATTGGACCAATCGCGGTATCTTATAAGAAGCCATCTGTTTTCGCGACCACGAAATGATATCTTCCTCGGAAGTGCTATTTTTAGCAGATGAGTTGAGTACGATCATAGCTTTAACTGTTTCTCCTCTGCGAGGATCTGGAGATGAAATTATCGCTAATTCTTTCACGGCTGGGTGCTTGTATAGAGTTGCTTCTACTTCGGCTGGCCATACTTTGAAGCCTGATGCATTAATCATTCGTTTGATTCGGTCAGAGATATAGAAAAACCCATCCTCGTCGAATGATCCAAGATCTCCTGTTCGAAAAAATCGAACGCCATCGATGTTAATAAAACTTTCGTTATTAGCATCCTCACGTTCCCAATAACCAAGCATTAGTTGTGGTCCAGCGACGATTATTTCTCCGGTCTCATTTGGACCTAGCTCCTGCATAGTGTCGGGATCTATCACTGTAGCGCTCGTATCAAATGTGGGGATACCCAGACACTGTTTTCGTAATTCATGAGGAGGATTCATATGTGTTTGGGAGATCGCCTCAGTCATGCCGTACGCCTCCATATATCGAATGCCGCACCGCTCAAATAGTTTTTGTGCAACAGCTTCCGGCATCGACGAGCCGCCACCAAAAATGTTTTGTAATGAACTTAAATCTTTTCCTTCAACGGTTGGTTCTGCCAGTAGGTCAACTACCATCGTAGGGACATTTGCCCAGTGCGTGCAGCCATGGCGTTCAATGAGTGTGCCAGCAATCTTTGGATCCCACCGTGGCAAGATCACCAACGTTCCAGACGCAGCTATTCCGGCATTCATGCTGTGTTGCATGCCTGTAACATGAAATAGCGGAGCTGTGGAGAGAAGAACTGATGTAGAGTCCATCGCTTCCCAAATTACGGCACCTTCGATGTTTCGCATCACAGACTCTTGAGTATGCATGCATCCTTTTGGTCTTCCCGTGGTTCCTGATGTATATAAAATAGCAGCGAGATCAGCCAAATTAATATTGCTTTCTTCAAGAATTATTGTTTTCTCTTGAGTCTCTGACCAATCAATAAGTTGAGGCGATGGCCAGCGTATTTTCTGATCTGATATCCCTTTAGGGACTTCGTCGACAAAAGTATCCCCTATGTAGTCTGAGTATGTTGCGACAATTAGGTGATCAATAGTGCCTTGATCGATGACTGTGCGAAATTCTTCTATTACGTCTTGGCTGGCTATGGCTACTCTAGCTCCAGAGTCTGTGCAGTAGTGATTGATTTCATCCTCAATATTCATGGGGCTTATGGGAACTACTAGCCCACCGAGGGACAGGACAGCATAATAGCTGATAACAAATTGAGGGGATGATTGTAAGTCTAGAATAATTCGGTCCCCTTTTTGCACGAGACATTTTGTTTTTAAGTAATTTGCGAGTGCTCTGGTCTGCTCTATGAGATCGCTATAGGATAGCGTTGTGCCATAAAATATTATGGCGGGCTTGTTCGGGAATCGTTCGGCCGACTCAACCAGGTTTTGAAAGATGGTTTTCCTCGGTGTTTCGAGTTTTTGGGATAGGTGTTTTGGCCAGTGTTTGAAATGTCTGCTTTGAACCATTGGATTCGTGACTTGATTGATCGTCGGATTGTAGTAAACGAAAACTATACCGAAATGTGTTCCGCACTGTTGGCTGTATACTCAGGTTTCAGTGAAAACGTAAAACGGGAGAGCGTTATGTCGGATCAACCATTGGAAGGCAAAGTCGCCGTTGTTACTGGAGCGAGTCGCGGGTTAGGCCGCGCTATGGCTTTAAG
>QXZO01000031.1:0-2154 GCA_009886305.1 Betaproteobacteria bacterium | reverse complement strand
TCGCCGGTGCCGGAGCATCAATTGCATGTGTAGGCAGAGATGAAAAAATGCTTCTCGAAACAAAGACCTTGGTCAATGAGATTGGAACTGAAGCAGAGGTCTTCGTCTGTGATGTTCGTCATGAAGTACAAGTTACCGAATTAGAAAAAAATGTTCGTGATCGATTTGGTCTCGTTCATATTTTGATTAATAATGCAGGAACAGCCGTGCGTAAAAATTTGGTTGATTTTTCTTTAGAAGAGTGGAATACCGTACTCGATACCAATTTGACAGGTGTATTTTTGTGCTCACGAGCCTTCGTCCCCCATATGAAAACGCATCAATGGGGTCGGGTAATCAATATGACCTCGATCATGGCTAATGTTGGTAGTGCTGGCCGATCAGCTTATTGCGCTTCTAAGCACGGGGTACTGGCGATTACTAAAACAATGGCGCTTGAGCACGCTATGGATGGGATCAATGTTGTAGCGATTAGTCCAGGTTTTTACAAGACAGATTTGACTCTTCCATTGAGTTCAGATCCCGCCAAGAACACTGATTTATTATCGAATGTTCCGTTAAACCGTTGGGGAGACCCTAAGCAGATCGGAGATATTGCTAAATTTCTATGTACCGATGCCGCATCTTTTATAACCGGTACTGATATATTATCCGATGGTGGTTGGGTCGCTAGATAATTAAGAGTTAGGTGAAATGAGGCTGTACGGATAATATGAGAGTAGTGGTCATTGGTGCTGGAGTGGTGGGGATGACTACGGCTTGGTTTCTTGCCAAACGTGGTCATGAGGTGGAAGTTATTGATCAAGAGTCTGGTTCAGGACTTGTTACTAGTTATGCTAATGGAGGACAGATATCCGTCAGTCAAGCCGAGCCTTGGTCAAATCCTGGCGCGCCACTCAAGGTGCTGAAATGGCTGGGACAAGAAGATGCACCATTGCTTTTTCGTATGAGGGCTGACTTGAAGCAATGGTCATGGGGCCTTCGGTTTCTACTAGAGTGTTTTCCCAGCAGGACTAAGAAAAATATGCTGGATATATTAAGGCTGGGAATATATAGCAGAAAGTGCTTACAAGAACTTCGCGAAAATGAAGAGTTGCAGTACCACCAGATTACAAAAGGTATTTTACAAATCCACACGGATGAGGCTGAGTTTGAGGCAGCGAACCGTCGTCTTGTGACTTTATTGGACTATGGGTTGGATATGTCTGTTTGTACAACAGAAGGTTTGCTAGGTATCGAACCTGCATTAAAACAATCCTCAGTACCGATTGTAGGCGCAACTTATGCTGCTGATGATGAATCTGGAGACGCTCATGTGTTTACGCGTCAACTTGAGGAAGCATGTATCCGTCGTTTTGGTGTGACGTTTACGTACGACACAAAAATTATTGGTTTTTTAGGTTCAGGGCGAACAATTAGCGGCGTTCGAGTACTTGATAAGTTTGGAGAGAAAAAGATAAAGCATGCAGATGCCTATGTTCTGGCCACTGGCAGCGTAACTGATGCTTTATTGCGACCAATTGGTTTGGGTGTTCCCATATTTCCAGTGAAGGGTTATTCCTTGACGGTACCAGTTTCTAATCCAAGTTTAGCTCCGCAGGTATGCATTACAGATGAAAATGGAAAAGTTGCCATGTCCCGTCTCGGTAATTTTTTGAGAATGGCAGGTACCGCTGAATTGAACGGCTTTGATGTTTCTATTAACGATGAGCGTTGTGCGGGAATTCTTAAGCGAGTGAAAAAATTGTTTCCCCAAGGGATGGACTATAAAAATGTTAAGAAGTGGGCTGGCTTGAGACCAATGACTCCTTCTAGCGTGCCGGTAGTGGGCGGCACTCGCTTTGGTAATCTTTTCTTAAACGCCGGACATGGAACATTGGGTTGGACCCTAGCCTGTGGATCTGGAGCTGTAATTGCGGATATAGTCAGTGGGGAGAGGCCAGAAATTGATTTCTCATTTAACTAAAATTAAGATTTGAATAGTTTATCGAGCAGAATGTAAAAAGGCCCACATTGTTGTGGGCCTTTTTTGAACGGTCTTAAGAGTGCTTACCAGATTAAGGCGCCACCTCCATTTTGCTGAGCGACCATCATGTATAGCATCGGTATTGAGAGCATGGTGTTAAACCTTGATCCCATCATAGC
Source organism: Betaproteobacteria bacterium (assembly GCA_009886305.1). Taxonomy (GTDB): domain Bacteria; phylum Pseudomonadota; class Gammaproteobacteria; order Burkholderiales; family Eutrophovitaceae; genus Eutrophovita. The sequence continues at coordinate 9 of QXZO01000031.1, read as the reverse complement.
AATCTTTGC
>QXZO01000030.1 GCA_009886305.1 Betaproteobacteria bacterium | reverse complement strand
GTATAAGAGACAGAACCAATACCTTGTAAAAAGACACCAATCACTGCAGTTTTTAATCCTCCGATATGGTCGGAGAGCCAGCCAAAACTGAGACGACTGGCTACGCCGAAAGCGAGCATTACAGATAACATCTTTGCCCCTGTCGCTGCGCCAAAACCAAGGTCGCCACAAAACGCAACCATATGAACCTGAGGCATAGACATCGCGATACAACAACAAAAAATAGACACCATTAGTAGAACGATCAACCACGCTTGAGAAACAGGCCAACTCTTTTTATCTAAATCATCTCGGCTAACAGGTGACGATTTATGCGCGAAAGGCACCCTTTTTAAAACTATTGATAACGGTAACGCTAATACCAGGACGACTACCCCAACAAACCAGTAGGTCTGTTGCCATCCCAAATCTTGCACACCCAACTCCAAAATTGTCGGCCAAATAGCTCCGGACAAATATTGCCCACTTGCGATGATGCCGACCGCTGCCCCTTTACGTCGGTCAAACCAATGAGAGACATGCGCAATCAGTGGTGCGAAAGTGGTGGATGTTCCAACACCGATTAATAGTCCTTGCGACACGCATAGAAGCCACACGCCGGTGGCAAAGGACGCGGTCACATAACCTATAGACATCAGCATGATGCCGGCCACTACCGTTTTATAAATTCCGTGTTTATCCGAAAACCGACCAAAAAAAATACCCCCCAAACCGTATCCAATCATCGTGAATGCATAAGGCAAAGAGGCTTGACTTCGAGTAAGGCCTAAGTCCACCTGAACCGCAGGGAGTATCACAACAATAGACCACATCCCAACGCCCACTACGACCGACATCACCAGGACCACGGACAATCGTAGCCAAGCCGAACCAGAATCCACTAAAAACGCTCTATTGCTGCTCACGCCCTGATGACGAACAAAATAAAATAAACACACCTAGTGTCATTAAAAGTTGTGGAAAACAATGGTCGAGTCCTTTGTGTTAATGGTCAATTTGTAATACAGTCAGTGTATAAGTAAATAGGGCGCATAAGCAGCTCATGGGAGGAAAAGTGTTGGACAGCAGCATCCCGAATCCTCGGGAGGATACGCTATCGTCGTTAATTTTCAAAAATGCGGCGGTCAGAGGGGCCAAAACAGCAATTCGCGAAAAAGACTTGGGCATCTGGCAAAGCTGGAGCTGGGCCGAGGTTGCCGAAGAGATCAAATTGCTCGCCGGAGGGCTTGCGGCCAAGGGTTATGTTAGAGGAAACAACCTTGCCATAATTGGTGATAACCGCCCTCGGCTCTATTGGTCATTTGCTGCCTCACAATCAATAGGTGGCGTCCCCGTGCCGTTATACCAAGACGCGATCGCCGATGAGATGATTTACGTCTTCAATGATGCCGAAATAGAATTTGCGATAGTCGAAGACCAAGAGCAAGTCGATAAGCTACTCGAAATCATGCCTCGATGCGATAAACTAAGATGCATCATTTACGACGATCCGCGCGGTATGCGGCATTATGCCCACCCTGCCGTCATGGCATACGAGGACGTGCGAGAGCTAGGCGGCAAATTCCTAAATGAGCGACCAAACTTCATAGATGACGAACTCAGCAAATGCCATACTGATGACGTGTCTGTCATTCTTTACACTTCCGGCACTACCAGTAAGCCTAAAGGGGTCTGTCTTACGCATAAATCATGTATTGAGGTAGCTCAAGGCGACATGGGGTTCGACAACTACACCGACGATGGTGAAATTCTGTCCTACCTTCCGATGGCTTGGGTCGGAGACCATTTGTTTTCTTATGCTCAATCTATTGTCACGGGCTTTACGGTTAACTGCCCCGAGTCCTCTGAAACCGTCATGATTGATTTAAGAGAAATCGGGCCAACGTATTACTTCGCACCACCGGGTGTATTCGAGAACTTGCTAACTCAAGTCACAATTCGGATGGAAGACGCGAGTAAAATCAAAAAATGGCTATTTGAAAAGTTTATGAGTGTTGCCCGCCATACCGGGCTAGACATCATGGACGGGAAAAAAGTCTCTCTTAAAAATAAGGTTCTTTACGGCCTTGGCAACATGTTTGTTTATGGGCCCCTTAGAAATAACCTTGGTATGAGCCGCATTAAAGTCGCCTATACCGGTGGCGCAGCCATCGGCCCCGACCTTTACAGCTTCTATCGCTCCATTGGCATAAATCTCAAGCAGCTTTACGGTCAGACGGAAACGCTTGCTTATGTTTGTAAACAACCAAATGGAGATGCACGTATAGATTCAGTGGGGACACCGATGCCCGGAGTGGATATCAAAGTGGGCGATAAAGGTGAGATATTAGTTAAAAGTCCCGGTTTATTAAAGGAATATTATAAAAATCCTGAAGCAACTAAAGAAGCCATTACTCCGGAAGGGTTTTTCAGAACGGGTGATGCCGGTTTTATTGATGAAGATGGTCATTTAAAGATTATTGATCGAGCGAAAGACGTAGGCGTGCTCAATGATGGCACGATGTTCGCTCCTCAATTCCTAGAGAATAAACTTAAATTTTTTCCGTTTGTTAAAGAAGCAGTGTGTTTCGGGGATGGGCGCGACGCCGTGTGCACATTCATCAATATCGAGATGGATGCAGTTGGAAATTGGGCTGAAAGACAAGGCCTTGGTTACTCTGGTTACGTCGACTTGGCTGGGAAGCCAGAGGTGTACGCACTACTACAAGAATGTATTGAGCAGGTAAACCAAGACCTATCAAGCGAAGACACGCTATCAGGCTCGCAGATTAAAAGGTTCCTTATCCTTCATAAAGAACTTGATGCCGATGATGACGAACTCACAAGAACCAGAAAAGTTCGACGTGACTTCGTTGCTGAAAAGTACGATGTCCTAGTAAAAGCATTATATGACGGATCTAAGACCTGCTTCATAGAAACGCAGGTTAAATTTGAGGATGGCCGCACGGGTACAATATCAGCAGATCTTGCTATCAGTGATGCAAAAATGATCCAATCCACCGAAAATTTAGCAGCATAAGTAAGTAATAGCAGACAATGAACGATATCGACAGAAAATTAGGGCCTACCTTACTAAAAGCCGACAATATTTCACTCGCTTTTGGTGGTGTTAAAGCGCTTACCGACATCAGTTTCGAAGTGAAAGAGCATGAGATTCTGGCGATTATTGGTCCCAATGGAGCAGGCAAAAGCTCCATGCTCAATGTGATCAATGGCGTATATCATCCGAATGCGGGTTCAGTCACATACAAAGGCAATGTGCGTCAGCAAATGAAACCACACGAAGCGGCTACTCAGGGAATTGCACGCACGTTTCAAAATATTGCGTTATTCAAGGGTATGTCAGTCTTAGATAACATCATGACTGGGCGAACCTTGAAAATGAACGCTGGATTCCTCGCTCAGTGTCTCTATTTCGGACCTGCGCGTAACGAAGAGATCGAACACAGAAAGAAAGTCGAAGAAATTATCGATTTTCTTCAAATTCAATCCATCAGAAAAACTCCTGTTGGCCGATTGCCTTATGGGCTGCAGAAACGCGTGGAGCTCGGAAGAGCTTTAGCCGCTGAGCCCACATTGCTATTACTAGATGAGCCTATGGCAGGAATGAATATCGAAGAAAAAGAGGATATGAGCCGCTTCATTCTTGATGTGAATGATGAATTTGGAACAACAATTGTTCTAATCGAACACGACATGGGTGTCGTGATGGATTTATCCGACCGAATCGTAGTTTTAGATTATGGTAAGAAAATCGGAGACGGAACACCCGCAGAAATTAGAGACAACAAAGAAGTGATTGACGCGTATTTAGGTGTATCAGATTAATTGAAACAGGAGCATTTGAACTAGGTATGTAGATCTGGTTCGATTGAATATATAAATATGGGGTTTTTTGTTGAAGTTTTGCTCAGTGGCTTAATGGCAGGAGTGCTCTACTCATTAGTAGCACTCGGATTTGTACTTATTTTTAAGGCCTCAGGCGTCTTTAATTTTGCGCAGGGAGCGATGGTTTTGTTCGCAGCGCTCACATTTGTTCGACTTCTGGACATCTTAAAAGATACTTTCGCCCCGATCACGCTCGCACTCATCATAACAATTGCCATGATGGTCATGCTTGCGATAGCGATTGAGCGTCTAGTGCTTCGTCCCTTGGTAAACCAACCAGGGATCTCACTATTCATGGCAACACTTGGTATTGCGTATTTTCTAGATGGATTCGGACAAACACTATGGGGTAGCGATATTTACACGCTAGACATCGGCATCCCCAAAGGATCAATGTTTATATTGGAATCCGTCTTTGATGGCGGGATTTTAGTCGCTAAAGAAGATTTGGTGGCAACCGTCATCGCAGGTTTGCTCGTGGTTACACTAGCCATATTTTTCCAAAAAACTCGTATTGGGAGAGCCCTTCGCGCCGTAGCTGACGACCATCAAGCAGCACAGTCCATTGGGATACCACTTAACTATATTTGGGTGATTGTTTGGACAGTTGCTGGACTCGTCGCACTGGTTGCTGGAGTAATCTGGGGCTCTAAGCTAGGCGTACAATTTTCACTCTCCCTTATAGCCCTAAAAGCGCTGCCAGTTTTAATCCTCGGTGGATTCGAATCTGTTCTTGGTGCAGTTATTGGTGGCCTCATCATTGGGGCTGGAGAAAAATTATCAGAAATTTATATTGGGCCTTATGTCGGTGGTGGTATCGAATACTGGTTCGCATACATGCTTGCATTAGGGTTTTTGATGTTCAGGCCGCAGGGTCTTTTTGGTGAAGTTCATATCGATCGCGTTTGACCCATTGTTAAATCTTCATCTAATCAAATTATGGTCTAAAGATGTTTTATAGAGAAGCAGGACAGTTCAAGACAAGTTATAAGGCTGATCAGGCCGTTTTCCCTATTTTCCAGGATAGGGTTTTTATTGCTATTTGGTTGCTCCTCGGGTTTGTGGTCGTACCGATGCTGGCCAACGAATATGTATTTAGGGCGATATTTATTCCCGTAATCATCATGGCCCTTGCAGCGATTGGCCTTAACTTATTGGTGGGCTACTGTGGGCAAGTCTCACTGGGCTCAGGAGCATTCATGGCCGTAGGCGCTTATGCCGCCTATAACTTCATGATTCGGATTCCCGAACTGAATCCCCTGATATGCTTTTTGCTCGGTGGCCTATCTGCGACAGTGGTTGGCGTTATTTTCGGAATTCCCAGCCTCAGGATCAAGGGCTTCTATCTTGCGGTGGCAACGCTTGCTCTACAATTTTTCACAGACTGGACTTTTAGTCGGATTGATTGGTTCACAAACTATACGCCGTCTGGATCCATTGCAGTGCAGCCCGTAGCCGTCTTGGGTTTCATTTTTGACTCACCCATCAGAAAATATTTTTTATGTCTCACCGTTTTAGTCATTTTTACGATAATCGCTAAGAACCTAGTTCGAGGTCGAATTGGGAGGGCCTGGATGGCGACCCGGGATATGGATGTGGCTGCGGAGATTATTGGTATCAGACCTATATATGCAAAATTATCTGCATTTGCAGTAAGCTCATTTTTCATTGGGGTGGCAGGCGCGCTCTGGGCATTCGTTCATTTAGGCTCCTGGGAACCTCTTGCGTTTGATATTAACTTATCATTCAGCATCCTGTTCATGGTCATCATTGGCGGATTAGGCTCGATAGTCGGCGGCATGCTGGGTGCAACATTCATCACATTATTACCCCTGTTTCTGAACCAGCTGCCTATTTGGCTCGGAATCAATATGTCCACCGCGATGGTTTCCCACTTGGAATATATGATCTTTGGGGCTCTAATCATCTTTTTTTTAGCAGTTGAACCACTTGGCCTCGCTAGAATTTGGCAAATCACCAAAGAAAAGCTGCGTTTGTGGCCTTTCCCGCACTAAGAACACGAATGAAAAAACTATTGAATATAAACTAGACAGAACACCTTTATTAAGGAGAAATCTTATGAAATACGATCTTTTATTGCGCGCGCTGCTACTCAGTGTGCCACTGGTCATGATTGGATGTGGGCAAGACGAAGGGGGGTCGAACTCAACCAATTCAACTGAAACTACAGATAGTTCATCAAACACAGACGGCATAATTGTCGATGTATCTGATTCTAATGCGCAATTCATTCCGGTACTTTCCTACCGAACAGGTCCTTATGCACCGAATGGAATGCCGGTCGCCAACGGTTTCACCGAATATTTAAAAGTAATCAACGCTAGAGATGGCGGCATTAATGGAGTCAAAATTAGCTTTGAAGAATGTGAGACAGGTTATGCAACCGCAAGAAGTATTGAATGTTATGAGCGACTTAAAGGCAAAGGTCCCACTGGAGCAGCAGTATTCAACCCGATGTCTACTGGCGCAACATTTGCCATTACAGAAAAAGCACCTGTAGACAAGATACCCCTAATTACTATGGGCTACGGACGATCAGAATCCCGTAACGGCGGCGTTTTTCCTTGGAATTTTCCAATCTATGGCACTTACTGGACCGCAGCAGATGTCTTAGTTACTCACCTTGGGGATTTAAATGGGGGTTTAGATAACCTTAAGGACAAAAAGATCGCTCTGGTGTATCACGACTCTCCATTCGGCAAAGAACCAATTCCTTTGCTCGAGAAACGCGCGAGTATGCATGGGTTCGAGCTCCTAAAGCTCCCGGTGACTCATCCAGGGGTTGAGCAGAAATCAGCATGGATTAATATTAGAAAAGAACAGCCTGACTATGTACTTTTATGGGGTTGGGGCGTTATGAACTCAACGGCGATCAAAGAAGCCACCGGGGTAAGATATCCCCGAGATCAAATTTACGGAGTTTGGTGGGCGGGCGCAGAACCAGACGTCAGGCCTGCGGCAGCTGACGCTGTAGGCTACCAGGCGGTTTCCATGATCTCATCTGGGCAAGCTCAAGTTCACAAAGACATCCTCAGCTATTTATACGATGCAGGATTAGGCTCTGGAGAAAGAGAGGGTGTCGGCGAGGTTTTATACAACGTTGGACTATTAAATGCCGCTCTAGTCGTGGAGTCTATTCGAACTGCCCAGTCAAAGTACGGTGAAAAACCGCTTACCGGCGAACAAGTGCGATGGGGAATAGAAAACCTAAATATTTCGGAACAGAATATTCAAGATCTTGGCCTCTCAGGATATATGTATCCGGTGAATTTAAGCTGCTCTGATCACGAGGGAAAACGAGCAGCACGGCTCCATCGTTGGAATGGTGAATCGTGGGAATATTCTACAGACTGGATAAGTGCCGATGACGCAGTACTTCAACCAATGGTGAAAAGTGCTTCAGATACCTACGCCAAAGAGGCGGGGCTCGATACGGCCGCATGTGATAGCTAAGACAACAACACTACTTAACGGGGATTAGGGATGGCGGAAAGTACTCAGAACGCAAATTTACTTTCGATTAAAAATATCGAGGTCATTTACGATCACGTCATTCTGGTTCTCAAGGGGGTTTCTCTAGATGTCCCTGAAGGGTCAATTGTCGCGCTTCTCGGAGGGAATGGTGCGGGCAAATCAACAACGCTTAAATCTATCTCTAATTTGTTACAAGCCGAACGCGGTGACGTTACTAAAGGGTCGATTATTTTTAAAGATGAAAGAATTGATCAACTCAACCCCTCTACTGTCGTTAAAAAAGGCATCGTTCAAGTAATGGAAGGAAGACATTGCTTTGCTCACCTAACGATAGAAGAAAACTTGCTCACTGGTGCATTTACTCGCACAGTCTCCCGAAAAGAAATCGCTGATAGCCTAGAAAAGGTTTACACCTATTTCCCTAGGCTTAAACAGCGACGATCGAGTTTAGCGGGATTCACGTCAGGCGGAGAGCAACAAATGACAGCCGTTGGACGCGCACTGATGGCGAAGCCTAAAATGATTCTGCTTGATGAGCCTTCGATGGGTCTTGCGCCACAAATTGTATCGGAAATTTTTGAGATTGTTGAAGATCTTAATAAGAAGGAAAATGTTAGTTTTCTTCTCGCAGAACAAAATACGACTGTGGCACTTCGTCACGCGAACTACGGATATATTCTCGAGAACGGTCGAATCGTTATGGATGGGCCAGCTAACGAATTAGCAAATAATGAAGACGTTAAAGAATTTTATCTCGGCATATCAGGCGCTGGCCGCAAAAGCTTCCGAGATGCGAAGCATTACCGACGTCGAAAACGATGGCTTGCCTAAAGTTATAGATTTTAAATCGCGTTCAATTCGATGTGGCGCGAACCCATTATATTAAGGAGCACTCATGAGTGACGCGAACTCGTTCTTAGATTCATCTGAAACCCGTTCTGGCGTTGAACGTGAAGCGGATCTAATCACGCGCTTTAAAGATCAAGTCAAACACGCACAAGCTAAATCGAATTATTTCAAAGAACGCCTTAAAAACATCGATTCTAAATCCATTGTGGACAGAGATACGATTTGCCAAATTCCGGTTACCCGTAAAACGGACCTCAAGGCTATTCAAGCTAAGGCCCCTCCTTTTGGAGGTTTAACAACCTCGCCGGTGAGCGGACTCGCGCGTTTGTTTTCCTCTCCGGGCCCAATCTATGAACCCCAAGCCGTTAATGAGGATTTTTGGCGCGTCAAACGTGCTCTATATTCTGTGGGAGTGCGGTGCGGTAGTCTCGTATACAACACATTCTCATACCATTTTACGCCGGCAGGATTCATGATGGATTATGGTGCTCGTGCCCTTGGCTGTGCTGTTTTTCCCGCCGGTATCGGACAAACAGAATTACAGGCACAGACGATTGCGGAAATCCGACCTGACGTCTATACCGGAACACCTTCTTTTCTAAAAATTCTTTTAGAAAAAGGTAACGAGATGGGACTCGACTTAAGTAGTCTTAAACGAGGTATTGTTGGAGGCGAAGCACTTCTTCCAAGTGCCAGGAAATTCTTTAAAGAAAGTCATATCGAGATTTGTCAAACCTATGCTACTGCAGACGTCGGTCTTATTGCTTACGAAACGCTTCCAGATCAAGGACTCATTATCGACGAAGACATCCTTGTCGAAATTGTACGTCCTGGCAGTAATGATGCTGTAGATGAAGGTGAAGTGGGAGAAGTGGTAGTCACCGTCTTCTCAGATATTTATCCATTAATTCGGTTTGGTACAGGGGACCTATCAATGTTTATTCCTGGGGAGAGCGCATGTGGACGAACAAACCGTCGTCTCAAAGGATGGATGGGTAGAGCCGATCAAACGACTAAAGTGAAGGGTATGTTTGTTCACCCCGAACAAGTCAATGCTGTAGTGAAAAGGCACCCCGAGATTCAATACGCACGGCTCAATGTAGATCATGACGCTCAGGATAATGACGTTATGACTCTAGAATTTGAAAGTACAGTTGATACTGCTGAACTCAATGCCTCAATCGTTTCCACACTTAGAGATCTGACCAAACTTCGTGGAACAGTAACTAATGTGCCAGCCAACTCACTAGCACGGGACGGAAAGGTTATTGATGATCGACGAAAATATGATTAGGGTTAAATTCACCATGAACCGTCGAGGAACTTAACAATGGCAGAAAAATCCATTAGCTCTTACCCCATACCTGAGGTCGACTCGCTGCCAGTCGATATCCGAGATAAAATTCTTGCCGTTCAAGAGAAAGCTGGGTTCATACCCAACGTTTTTCTCACGCTAGCCCATCGGCCAGAGGAATTTCGCGCCTTTTTTGCTTACCATGACGCCTTGATGTTGCGGGACGGAACCCTGAGTAAAGCAGAGCGTGAAATGATTGTGGTCGCGACCAGTGGTGTCAACCAATGCCTCTACTGTGTCGTCGCACACGGCGCAATTTTGCGCATATATCAAAAGGACCCCTTGATTTCTGACCAAATTGCGATTGATCACAAAAAGGCGGACATCACAGATAAGCAAAAAGTGATGCTTGATTTTTCTGTGAAATTAGCGCGTTACCCGGAAACTATAACGCCCTCGGATCACAAATTATTACAGGATTATGGTTTTAGTAAGGACGAAATTTGGGATATCGGCGCAATAACCGCGTTTTTTGCTTTATCTAATAGAATGGCTCATCTCATTGAAATGCGTGCGAATGATGAGTTTTATCTTATGGGCCGATTGTCTAGTAGTAAAAAATAAAAAAAGCAACACTTATTCCAAAAAATCAGCATTATATATTCTTATAATGCATATATAAGGCGTTTTTTCCTTAAAAACACCAGTGATCTTGTATAATTTCTTAATATGGAAACGTAAATTTGGTCGAATTAGATCTTCGCGCTAAATAAACAATAGAAGGAAATTATATGGCATCGTACGACCAAGATCCCCAAGAAACCCGAGAGTGGCTCGATGCCCTAGAAGGCGTGTTAAACACCGAAGGACCTGACAGAGCCCACTTTTTACTAGAACAATTAATTGAAAAAGCTCGTCGGTCCGGGGCATTCCTGCCTTATACCGCAAACACAGCCTATATCAATACCATCCCGCCCTCTAAAGAAGATAAATCGCCCGGCGACCATGAGATTGAGGGCAAAATCCGTAACTTCGTAAGGTGGAATGCCGCAGCGATGGTATTAAGAGCCAACAAAAACACAAACGTGGGAGGGCACATTGCAAGCTTTGCGTCTGCAGCAACGCTTTACGATGTTGGGTTCAATCACTTCTGGCACTCTCCTTCGGACACTCACGGTGGCGACTTAATTTTTGCACAAGGACACTCTGCTACGGGCGTATACGCTAGAGCGTTTATGCTCGGCCGCTTAACAGCAGCACAAATGGATAAGTATCGCCAGGAAGTTGACGGGGATGGGTTATCGTCTTATCCCCATCCCTGGCTCATGCCTGATTTTTGGCAATTCCCTACAGTATCTATGGGTTTAGGACCAATAATGGCAATCTACCAAGCTAGATTTATGAAATACCTTCAGGATCGTGGCCTAGCAAATACGGAAGGCAGAAAGGTTTGGTGCTTTATTGGTGACGGCGAAAGTGACGAGCCTGAAGCCCTTGGAGCAATTGGGATTGCCGCACGAGAAAAATTAGATAACCTGATCTTCGTCGTTAATTGTAATTTGCAAAGACTGGACGGCCCGGTCAGAGGGAATGGCAAAATCATTCAGGAGCTTGAAGCTGATTACCGAGGTTCGGGGTGGAACGTGATCAAACTCGTTTGGGGTTCCTACTGGGACTCATTGATCGCACGAGATACAAATGGCATGTTGCTCAAGCTCATGGATGAGACTGTTGATGGTGAGTATCAAACCTATAAAGCTAAAGACGGCGCCTACGTTAGAGAACATTTCTTTGGTAAATATCCTGAAACACGAGAACTAGTATCCAATATGTCAGATGACGATGTATGGCGCCTAAACCGTGGGGGCCACGATCCTTACAAAATTTATGCCGCATATTCCGCCGCCGTAAATCACACCGGACAACCAACCGTCATCCTTGCAAAGACGATCAAAGGTTACGGTATGGGAACCGCTGGGGAAGCGCAAAACATAACCCATCAACAGAAGAAGATGGGGACGACATCATTAAAGGATTTTCGAGATCGATTTAAGCTGCCTATTGAAGATAAAGATATTGACGAGATCCCATATCTTACATTTCCGGAAGACTCTGCAGAAGCAAAATATATGCATGAACGGCGCGAAGCTCTCGGTGGATATTTGCCAACACGAAGGACGAAAGGGGACACCCTTAACACCCCAGATATTTCTGCGTTTAGCGCTTTACTGAAAAATTCTGGTGATCGAACGTTTTCCACAACTATGGCCTTTGTTCGAATTCTAGGGGTATTAGTTAAAGATAAGGCGCTCGGCAAACGCGTGGTGCCCATTGTGCCTGACGAATCACGCACTTTCGGGATGGAGGGTATGTTTCGGCAACTAGGCATTTGGTCATCGGTAGGTCAACTTTATACGCCTGAAGATGCCGATCAATTGATGTTTTATAAAGAAGACAAAACCGGCCAAATTCTTCAAGAAGGTATAAATGAGGCTGGAGCCATGTCCTCATGGATTGCGGCAGCGACGTCCTACTCGACGCATGGGATCTCGATGATTCCTTTTTATATTTACTATTCCATGTTCGGATTCCAACGCGTTGGGGATTTAGCATGGGCCGCTGGCGACCAACGAGCGCGAGGGTTTTTGCTCGGCGGTACAGCAGGACGAACAACATTGAACGGCGAAGGATTGCAGCATGAAGACGGGCATAGTCACTTGCTATCGAGCACAATTCCAAATTGTATTTCGTACGACCCGACTTTTGCCTATGAGTTAGCAGTAATAGTTCAAGACGGTTTGCGACGTATGTATCAGGAGCAAGAGGATGTCTTTTACTACATCACTGTGATGAATGAAAATTATGCGCATCCAGAGTTACCAAAAGACGCCGAAGAAGGCATTGTGCGCGGAATGTATCAATTGCCTAACCCCAAAACTAAATTGAAAGCGGCTCCGAGCGTTCAACTTCTCGGTAGCGGTACGATTTTACTTGAGGTGATCGCAGCGCAGGCACTTTTGGAATCCGACTTTGGTATCATCGCACAAGTTTGGAGTTGTACAAGCTTCAACGAACTCCGACGAGACGGTATATCTACATCGCGCTGGAACATGCTCCACCCCGATGAAAATCGAAAACTCAGCCACGTCGAACAGTGTCTATCAAGCACAGAGGGTCCCATAGTCGCCGCAACAGATTATATGAGGATATTCGCTGATCAAATTAGGCCCTATATCCCAAATAAAAATTATGTGGTACTCGGCACGGACGGTTTTGGGCGGTCTGACACGAGGGAAAAACTCAGAGACTTTTTCGAAGTCGATCGAAGATACATTGTAATCGCAACTCTATCTGCAATGGCAGAAGAAGGAACCGTTTCCAAAAAAACTATAACGGAAGCAATAAAAAAATATGGAGTTAATCCGAATAAACCCGAACCTACAACAGTCTGACTTACACTTCACTAACTCATAGTATTAAGTAATACAAAGGAATTTATATGGCTACTCCCAAAGACGTTTTAGTCCCTGATATTGGTGACTTTAAAGATATCCCGGTCATTGAGGTATTGGTAAAACCTGGAGATCGTGTGAAAGCAGAGGAATCTCTGATTACGCTTGAGTCAGATAAAGCGACGATGGAAGTTCCCGCTCCATTCGACGGCATTATTAAAGAGTTACAAGTTAAAGTTGGAGATGACGTATCAGAAGGAACCGTCATATTAAGTCTCGAAGAAGCCTCGCCCTCCGAAAAGTCAAAAAAATCAGAAACCATACCTGCGCCAACGGCGGCACCTGCGCCAACTGCGGCACCTGCGCCAACTGCGGCACCTGCGGTGTCGGCGGCACCTGCGGTGTCGGCCCATGCGAGTCCAGGCGTAAGACGTTTCGCTAGAGAATTAGGAGTGGACATCACTTTAGTATCTGGCACGGGGCCTAAGAGCCGAATACTCAAAGAAGACGTGCAAACGTTCGTCAAACGCTCTATTCAAAGTGGAGGTGCCGCCACATCGTCCGGTGCTGGTTTAGGTTTTAATTTGCCAGCCTGGCCGAGCGTTGATTTCGAAAAATTTGGTTCAGTTGAAACTAAAAAGTTATCCCGTATCAAAAAAATATCTGGCTTAGCGCTACACAGGAACTGGGTATCCATCCCACACATCACTCAGCATGATGAAGTCGACATTACCGAACTTGAGGCGTTTCGTAAATCACTCGTTAAAGATGCCGAACAAGCCGCGGTTAAAATCACACCTCTAGCGCTTATTATGAAAGCGGTTGTCGCAGCTCTAAAGAAATTTCCAGAATTTAACTCATCCCTAACTCCTGAAGGGGACGCGCTTTTTATCAAAAAATACTTCCACATAGGTGTGGCCGTAGATACGCCCGGAGGGCTTGTCGTACCAGTCATAAGAGATGTTGATAAAAAAGGGATTATTGAAGTTGCTGAGGAACTAGGAACAGTAAGCATAAAAGCGCGAGATGGGAAATTAGGGCCTGCGGATATGTCTGGAGGTACATTCTCAATCTCAAGTTTGGGCGGTATTGGCGGAAGTCACTTTACTCCTATCGTCAATGCGCCAGAGGTCGCTATCTTAGGTGTCGCTCGATCCGGGATGAAGCCAACCTGGAACGGAACAGAATTTACTCCGCGCCTTATATTGCCGCTGTCATTGTCATATGATCACAGAGTGATTGATGGTGCAGAAGGAGCGAGGTTCATCACTCACCTTAATCAGATTCTCAGTGACATTAGAAGAGTTTTACTTTAGACACTGAGATTTATTTAACGAACTTACGTTACATTAGACTTTGACTCTCAAATCAAGCATCGGCGTTCTGGGCGGCACATTTGACCCAATACATTTTGCACATCTTAGATTAGCGGAGGAAGTAGCAGAAACATTCGCGCTAAATACGGTACGACTCGTACCGTCAGCTAATCCACCACATCGGAAGACACCAAGCGCGTCTGCTAAAGATCGATTAAACATGGTGGAGTTAGCCCTAAACACAGCCGATAAAACACTGGCACCTGACGGTCGGGAGTTAACACGTATCGGCAAAAGCTACATGGTGGACACCCTAAAGGAAATCCGAGCCGAAAATCCAAATACGTCGATCAGTCTAATCCTTGGGGCTGACGCCTTTATTGAATTGACGACATGGCATGAATGGGAGCATCTATTTTTGCTCGCCCATATTATTGTAGCTTCAAGGCCGAACCTACCTCTCAACCTACTCGATGGCAATCTTAAAAAGAGCTTATCCTTGGAGTACGAGAAGCGAAAATGCCATGAGCGCAATCTATTACACACTTCCACACACGGCCGAATATTTACTTACGCATTTACGTCACTCGAAGTGTCAGGCACGTCACTACGGAAAAGGATTCAAGGCAATCATAGCCTTAAGTACCTTTTGCCAGATAATGTAATAAACTATATTCAAACCCATAATCTGTATAAGGAGAATAACTCTGAATCAAAATCTAAGTGATCTGGCTGTAGATGGGCTGGAAGCAATCAAGGCGCTAGATATCGTTGTAATCAATGTAACTGCAGCTAACTCCCTTTTTGATCAAATCATTGTTGCGAGTGCTGACTCAACCAGGCAGGCGCGCGCTTTTGTAAATAACCTCAAAGAACGCTTAAAGGAAACCAAGTACTCTATATTAAGTGTCGAAGGAGAATCATCGGGCGAATGGGTTCTGATTGATCTAGGAGACGTTATTATTCACGTGATGAAACCTGAAATTAGGACCTACTACAATTTAGAGGACCTATGGCAAGAAGCCCCATCCTCTAGAAAAAACGTCCAACAACAAGCTAGCTAATTAACGCTAATTTATCAGCGAACACTCCTGTTAGTGAAAGCCGTTATAAAAGCCTTCCTAGGGCTTAATTCTTAAATATGAAAATCAATATTATATCGGTAGGGCACAGGCCTCCAAAATGGGCAGAAGAAGGTTGCAAAGAGTACCTTAAAAGATTTCAGCGCGACTTATCACTTGTACTTACCGAAATTAAACCAGCATTTAGGGTAGGTGATACAAATAAAAATAACTTAGCTAGGATGAAGGAAAAAGACCGAATCCTTTCAAAGTCGAATAAAAATGCCAATCTGATCGCCTTGGACGAAAATGGCACGCAAACAACAACTACCGAACTGGCTCAGCTACTCACCAATTGGATGAGCGAAGGACAAGACGTGGATTTTGTTATCGGAGGCGCGGACGGGCTTGATCCAGCAATTAAAAAGCAAGCGGATAAAACGCTATCCCTATCTTTAATGACTTACCCTCATGCACTTGCTCGATTAATCCTAATCGAACAGCTCTACCGAGCACAGTGTATTATCAAAAAACATCCCTACCACCGAGACTAAACCGAACCATTAGGTATGAACAAGTTTTTTTATTTAGCTTCTCAAAGCCCTAGACGAAAAGACATCCTAGATACGCTCCGTGCGCCCTATCAACTAATTAACTTAGTTGAGGGATTAAACCCAAACGCAGACTTTGATGAGACACCACTCAAAAATGAAGACCCTGTCGACTATGTTAAGAGAACCTCTTTAATGAAAGCCAATGCGGGCTGGAAGCACCTTATGGATCATGATTTAGAGAAGGCACCCGTCTTGGCTATTGATACAACTGTAACAATTGATAAAAATATTCTTGGTAAGCCCTCAGACGCCGCTCAAGCACGTGCTATGTTGCAACGTCTTTCGGGACGAGAGCATCAGGTACTTACGGCTGTTACCATGAAACAAGCCGATATCCTCGCCCAAGAACTTTCCACTACTAATGTGCGCATCAGGAAACTCAAACATCATGAAATTGAGGCATACATCAATACAAATGAGCCGTTTGGTAAAGCTGGAAGTTACGGCATTCAAGGACTCGCCAGCATTTTTATCACTCATATTGCGGGCAATTACTCTGGGGTCGTTGGTTTACCTATCTATGAAACCTCAGAGTTAATTAAAAAATTCGGTTTTTCACTTTTATGAATAATGAAATTCTAATCAACGTTACTCCCCAAGAAACGCGAGTCGCGATCATTCAACGAGGAGTCGTACAAGAGTTGCATATTGAACGCGAAGCACAGCGTGGCCTCGTTGGAAACATTTATAACGGAGTTGTGAAACGGATACTTCCTGGTATGCAATCTGCATTCATCGATATCGGTATGGAAAAAGCCGCTTTTTTACACGTTGCCGATATTTTTTGTGGTGACCGAAGTGATATGGGCCAAACGCCCATCGAGAAACTGCTGCATGAAGGACAGACGGTACTTGTTCAGGTGGTCAAAGACCCCATAGGTACAAAGGGGGCGCGCTTATCAACACAAATTAGCGTTGCTGGCCGACTATTAGTCTACTTGCCCTTTGAAAATCATATAGGCATCTCCCAAAAAATAGGAGACGAGGG
>QXZO01000003.1:1935-4973 GCA_009886305.1 Betaproteobacteria bacterium | reverse complement strand
CAAAAGCCCAATCCTACTACCGAGTTGATTTATAAGAGCACCTTTGAGCTTCTAATCGCTGTCATGTTATCGGCCCAAGCAACGGATACAAGTGTGAATAAAGTTACGAAACATCTTTTTCAAATTGCCAATACTCCCGACTCTTTATTGAGGCTTGGCATTAGCGGCTTAACCGAGAAGATTAAAAGTATTGGGCTATATCGAACCAAGGCTAAAAATGTCATTTCTACTTGTCACCTATTAGTGGATAAACATCAAGGTGAAGTGCCACGAGAGCGGATTGCGCTCGAATCACTACCTGGTGTCGGCAGAAAAACCGCAAGTGTCGTCTTGAATACAGCATTTGGAGACCCAACGATTGCAGTGGATACTCACATTTTTAGGGTTTCAAATCGAACGAAACTCGCACAAGGAAAAAATGTTAATGAAGTCGAGCAGCGCTTATTAAAAAATACTCCTAAGGAATTTCTAAAAAACGCGCATCACTGGATATTGTTACATGGCCGATACGTATGTAAAGCCAGAAGACCAGTTTGTGCCGAGTGCATAATATTTGATTTGTGCGAATATAAAATGAAGACGATCTCATAAAAAAAAGCTCCAAAATTTTGGAGCTTTTACGAACTTACTTTGACGTGAATCCTCTTACCTTGGTACCGACAATGTACTGTCCTGACTTTCAAAGTATTTACCTAAGGCGTCCATTTCTTTTTCTGAAAGTGCACTCGAAAAAGCTGACATTACAGCATTGTTACGAATTCCAGTTTTATAATCCATCAAAGATTTAGCTAAGTAGTCCGCCTTTTGGCCACCTAACTTAGGTGCTCCCATGACCATTGCATTTCCATCCACACCGTGGCAACCCACACAGACTTCTCCGACAATCTGAGCGGCGTCTCTCGGTTCACCCTCTTCCGCCTGAACAGACCAACTAACAGAGGCCCCTAATATAAAACAAAGCAAAACTAATCGGCTGAACATATCCTTCAACTCCCCTTAACTGTAACTAACTTAAATTGTTCACGAAAAACCTGAGACTCATCAATTCTTCTGATCACCCGAATAGTAAGCTGCTAAATCATCTATATCTTGATCGCTTAAGTTGGAGGCAATCGCATGCATTGTCTCATTCGTTCGGCCCCCATCTCGGTAGGCCTTCAAGGCTACGACGAGGTAATCATAATTCTGCCCCCCAATCTTCGGCACAGAATAAACCGTCGGGAAGGCTGTCTTAAATCCCGTAATACCGTGACATCCTTGACATTGAGCATTAAGTTGTGCGCCCGCTGCTGGATCACCTGCGGCGAATGTGGATGACGCCGCAAAAAGCGTCACCAACGCCAAAGATCTTAATAAATTAGTAATATTTTGCACGTTTCAATCCCCTGTAAAATTTGCAGCAAAACTTTATCGGATACCCCTCTTGGAGTCAATGGCCTCGAACCTACCCTTACAGTCGATCAGCTCCGATTTCTAGAGAATCGGTAAAAACAGTGTCATGCGTATCCTCCGCTCGCACTGATAAAGTCCCTTCAGATTGAGGTGAAAAGTAGAACTTAAATATAGGATTATCCGATAGGGAGAAGTTAATATCACCACTCATGATCGTTTTTCCATTGTATTCAACTGCAACCTTATCAATAAAACGTGCGGCATATCCTGGCTCTAAGTCTGATGCCAAGGTGGACTCATTGGGGTGCTTAATTTGGAATTGGACTAAATTTGGCTCATTAAGTCTGATTTGGTCATCCATACGAAATCTCATTTTCCCAAGTAACGGATCATTAGCGTTTTTACCTGAAGGCGCCGAACAGCCACCAGCGACTTGCACCCAGCGCTGATCCATATAGAGATCACCTGAGTTGGTCTCTACGATTGCACGAATAAAACTAAATTTTTCGAAACGCAATCGCGTTTCTAACTTAACCCTCCCTGCCTCCGGCTTAAATCTAAACACGCCTGCAGTAGGAATCGGATTCCGGTCAATTACCAAATATAGTGTTTTTATAAACTTTTCCTCTGTTTGCTCCATCAATGCATTCACCATGATCGGAACTGTTGATGAATCATCTAGCTTTGTGTTCAGATACAGCGCCAACACGTCGTTGCTTCCATCTTTGATTTCGCGCTCTCCGAACATCAATTTTTTAATCATAATCCACTCAGGAATACTTGTGTGGTCCGGCTCTGGGAATGGAGTGGCAACAGCCAGCTGGCTACATAACATTGCCATCCCTAAAAATATTAATATTTTTTTACCTAAATTCATAATTTTCGTCCCTACTCTTCCCACTCTAAGTCGGTATAACTAGTTGTTACATTTCTTCGGTGATAAAGGTCAAAGTTATGCCACTTATCACGTTCGGTCCATCCTACAGTATTTACTGCGTCCATAAGTGACACATCATTTTTAATCGCAGCCCGCACTTCCTTGAGTAAAACTCCGAGGTACTGTCTTTGCTCACTTAACAGCACATGCCACGGTCGGTCCAGTGGTCCATGACCCACAACGTAATACTGAACATCCAGATTCTGAAGCTCCTCTAGCACCTCATCATATTGCCGTATATTTGAGTCTAAAATTGGAATATGTTTAGAAAAAACAATATCCCCGGCCCAGAAAGTCCTGGTCTTTAAATCAGTGACACTCACATCATGATCAGTATGTGCGTAGTCCCACGATTTAATCTCAATCAATCGATTGCCAAGATCAATCGTAACTGAACCATTGACTGGAGTAATCACTGACGAATCAATAGCGTGATCCTCAGTGTTGCTGGCACTTAAATATTGTTCCAACGATTCTAAATAGAATCTCGATCGAGTGCGTATTTGCTTGGGTAATCGATGATGGCCATACACAGTGATCGATTCATCTTTTGTGAATGCGTTAAGACCAAGCAAATGATCTGGATGTACATGCGTAATAATGACTGCGCAAATCGGTAACTCCGTGGCTCGAAGAATGGCATTTTTTAAATTTGATCCTACATGCAAAGAACTACCGGTATCGATAACGGCAACACATTTTTCGCCAA
>QXZO01000003.1:0-1925 GCA_009886305.1 Betaproteobacteria bacterium | reverse complement strand
TTCGCCAACGATGAAGCCAATATTTGCAATATCACCTCGGTTTTGTGAGCTTTGAGGTGGGAAACTACCCACGTGAACAAAGTTACCAATTGCGACCTCATGAAGCTGATAGTTGGAAGATTCATGAACATCATGAGCGAACACAGGTCGGCTAAAAATTACATATACAAGTAAAATTCCGACTGTAGATGCTAATTTGTTATAAGTTGAGTGCATGAAATAATGGCATTTTGGTTAGTATCAAA
The DNA here is from genome assembly GCA_009886305.1 of Betaproteobacteria bacterium. Taxonomy (GTDB): domain Bacteria; phylum Pseudomonadota; class Gammaproteobacteria; order Burkholderiales; family Eutrophovitaceae; genus Eutrophovita. The sequence continues at coordinate 1,680 of QXZO01000003.1, read as the reverse complement.
AGGGGAAGTATTGTCATCTAAACCACAAAAATACGTTAACGAAATGAAAAAGAAATTGAAGTTCCTCAGATATCCCATTTTAGTTGTAACATTAATTTTGCCTTTCTGCACCGTATCAGCTCAAACTGAAAAGCTCAATCAGGAGGTATGGATCTTTTTAGGAAACGGATACCAAATTACTGCCGAAAATAAAGGCAGAGTGACAAATATAGGATATATCGAAACAGAGGAAAGCGGCATCATCATAAATGCCGGCATATCTCACTATCATGCCCAACAAATTTTTGAACAGATTAGTGAAATATCAAATAAAAAAGAGTTGAATGCGATCATCACGCAAGGCACACAAAAATTTGCCCTTGGAGCATTTAGCCTAGAAAAACTAGGTGTAAGAACTTATGCCCACCCAAGGGCCGTTTCTCAAATGGCTCAACGCTGCAGTTATTGCATACAATATCTGAGGGAGACTTTAGGTATAGCCGAAATGAAACACACCGAAGTAGATGAGCCGAGCGATATCGCTTTATTGAATCTGTCTCCAAATAGTCCCTTGAGCGACATAGCAGTCATTGATCACGGCGATACGAGGTCGAACGGAGTCATTATGATCTACCACAAGCCATCCGAGGTTCTTTTTGCTGGTGATGTCGTTTTTAGTGGGATCGTTCCCAACATCAAGGAGAGCAATCTGCCTCGATGGAAGAAATCGCTCAAACTGCTTCGCGAACTACCTATCTCCACCATCATTCCAGGAGTAGGACCTAAACTCACGAAAGCAGCAATAAGCGACTCATTAGCCTACCTTGAAGCACTAGATATGACGACTGAGCGTCTCTATAAAGATAATCAGGACCTCCTGAGCGCGACTAAAAATGGGGATCTATCCCAGTTTTCAAATTGGAGCCTGTACAATGAGCGACACTCAAATAACGTAATGTATCGATATCTTCAAATAGAAGAAGACGAATTAACCATCAAATAATTGAATAGAAATGCAAGATCAAATCTGCTTAATTTCGACCTAGCAAATAATAAGTTTCAAATGAACTTAAACGTCACACGGAAAATTTATGGGTAATCGACTTACTAAAATTTATACTAAAACCGGCGACTCTGGTTCAACTGGACTCGGGGACGGGACGCGAACATTAAAGTGCAGTGATCGCATCGAAGCAATTGGAACGGTTGACGAACTGAACTGTATTATTGGCGTTCTTTTATGCGAGAAATTACCAGACGAAATATCTGAGTTTTTCACTAGAGTACAACACGAATTATTCGACCTTGGAAGCGAACTCAGCGTTCCTGGATATACTGCGTTATCAGAAGACAGCGTATCAACAATCGAAACAAAACTCGATGCTATCAATCAACATTTAAGTCCACTAAAAGAATTTATATTGCCAGGTGGCTCTCGTCCCGCCGCGTTATGTCATCAAGCAAGAGCCGTTTGTCGTCGCGCTGAGAGGTGCGTTATTCGCCTGGAGCAAACCGAGAAAATTTCGGAACTCTCCAGAAAATATCTAAACCGTTTATCGGATTACTTATTCGTCGCTTGCCGAGCAATTAATCAGTCATTAAACATAAAAGACGTATATTGGGCGAGCCAAAGAACTAAGAACATATGAATAAATATTTTTAACCACCCTCGAGGGGTTCTGTAATCCTCGTACATAGCTC
>QXZO01000029.1 GCA_009886305.1 Betaproteobacteria bacterium | reverse complement strand
ATTAGGGCCCTTAAAATACAGCGCCAAACCTGAGTCTAAGGCCTCTCCGGCTCCATTAACAAAAGTACGTATTACTGCCGTTCTTTTTGGTGGCAACTCACCAATGACTTGCTCGGCTATTTCTCTAGTTTTTTTTCCGGACAGCCTAACAACCCCGATACCTCCAGTGCCGGTCGGTGTCGCTATAGCCGCTATAGTCTCATTGTTTGGCATTGCTGGGCTTCTTGCCCTCTATAGCCCGGGTAATTGTCCATTGTTGTGCTATAGACAAGACATTATTTACGAGCCAATACAAAACTAAGCCTGAGGCGAAAAAAAAGAAAAATACACTAAAAACAACCGGCATAACTTTCATTACTTTAGCCTGTATTGGATCTGGCGGTGTTGGGCTAAGCCAAGATTGAGCTACCATGCTTAAGGCCATTAAAATCGGCAACACATAGTAAGGATCTTTTGCGGAAAGATCCGTTATCCAAAAAATGAATGGCGCGTCTCGCAACTCTACGCTGGCAAGTAAGACCCAATATAACGCTATAAAGAAAGGAATTTGAATCAAAATTGGCAGGCATCCGCCTAGAGGATTAATTTTCTCTTTTCGATAAAGATCCATCATCGCTTGTTGGAATTTTTGCTTATCATCCCCGTATGTTTCTTTTAAAGTTTTCAGGCGTGGCGCCATAACACGCATTTTCGCCATGGATTTGTAACCAGCGGCCGAAAGTGGAAAGAAGACTAACTTGATAATTACAGTCAATAATACTATTGACCAGCCCCAATTACCTACCAAACCTTGGATGGCAGAAAGCAACCAAAATAGCGGCGAAGCTATAATCGTTAACCAGCCATAGTCCACAACTAAATCTAGCCCAGGTGCTAATTCTTTTAAAATATTTTGCTCTTGTGGACCGGCATACAGACGAGCGCCTAAAGTGCCCTCGCTGTTCCCAAAAATCTCTGTTCCGCCCTCAACATATCCCATCGCGTATAAATTATTGCCAAGCGACCTCATAAAATTCTCTCGAGCTTTGCCATCTTCGGGTAACCACGCCGCAACGAAGTAATGTTGTACGAACCCTACCCAACCATCATTTACAGTTTTTGGATAGTTAAGCTTAGCCCGATCCATGTCCTTGAAGTCAACCTTATTAAATTTCGTTTCCTCAGAATAAACAGCCCCCCCCGTGTATGTCGGCTGTAACTTGGTATCTCCGTCCGCTCCGCCGCCATCTCTCAACAATTGAAAATATGCATTAGGGGTAATTGCCGTATTTGTTTTGTTCGCTATTTTATAGTCCACATCTACTGCATATGATCCTCTGTAAAAGGTGTATGTCTTTTCTACAGAGGCCTTTTCGGAATTACTGAATAACACCACTCTTAGTGAATCACGTCCCGACATAAGTGAGTACTCACTGATGTCAGATGTAAATGCAGTATTATGGTTGGGCAACCCGTCTCCGATTAATCCCGACTCCGCGATGTACGTTCTTCCACCTCTGATATCAAACAATTTTAACGCCTCTGTCTTACTATCTTTGCTGTGGTGTTGGATTAACGTCAGCTCTTTTATTCCTCCACCTAAGCGATCAATTTTCGCTGAAAATACATCGGTAGTTACCTGAATATAATCCCCCGCCACCGAAGCAAAGTCGTTCAGCGGTTCTGTTATATTTTGCCTATTAGCATCATCGTTAATGGTAGGCGTCGGTACGGTAGTGATGCCTTGCTGAGGCTCTGTCGAAGGTGGTGAATTAACCACTAACGCTTGATCTTTCTTTAACCAAGCATCGCCTAATAAAATAATAGACCCTACAAAAATTACGGTGGCGATGATGCGCGCGCTATCCATTATGACTTTCCCTTTTTCTTGTGCATATCTGTGGGACGGGATCAACCCCGCCCGGGTGGAGCGGATGACATTTACAAATTCTCTTGAAGCCTAAATAAAGCCCTTGAAAACAACCGTGGCACGCTATGCTCTCTTTTACGTACTCCGAGCAAGTCGGATAAAAGCGACACCTCGCACCTAATAATGGTGAAACTATATATTGGTAAATTTGTATTAATATTACGAGTAGCCGTTTCATTTTATCTGCCGCAGCCAAAGCTCCTGAAGCTCTTGCCTAACGGTAACCAAATCAATTTTAGTAATTCTTCGTGTAGCTCTTATAACGAGGTCTTTAGGCTTCATTGAGGATTTACTGAGTCTAAACAGCTCTTTAACTTGACGCCGGACCCGCGTTCTAACCACAGCGAGAGGAATATGTTTTTTGGATAATGACACGCCAATTCGACTGATGGGCGCGCTGCTCTCCCTGGAGAGTAAGATAAAGTGCCCGCTTCTCAGCTTCGAAGTAAATCGCCCCGTATAATTTGTGCTCCCACATAAACGAGCCTCCCGGGGAAGTTTATGTGTAATCACACGCTTAAGCGCGCTCTCCCTTTGGCTCGACGCGCATTAATAACAGAGCGACCGCCACGAGTTTTCATTCTTACCAAAAAACCATGCGTTCTCTGACGCCGAGTTTTGGACGGCTGATATGTTCGTTTCATCCAAGTTCTCCATGTAACCTATGATCAAAAAAGCCTGCCATTACAACGTTTTTTTGCCCCTTTGTCAAATCATCGGGTTTTAACCGCGGCTGTGGATAACTTATAAGAGATCATATACAATCTTAAATATATTACCTGCGCCACACTTCATAACTAACTCTATCTGCCCTATATCAAATCAGGCTGTCCCTTTATTTAATAATCCGTAAATTTTAATGAGCTCATTCTGGGACAACTGTCTGAATTACTTTAAAACTGTGCTTTCCTCGCAGCAATACAAAACCTGGGTTCATCCACTAAAAGGAGAGATAGTAAACGAAGAAATAGTTATCGTAGCACCCACCCGCTTTTTACTGGTATGGGCAAGAGACAATTATTCTCAGGATCTTAAACGTCTAGGGCAAGAATCCACTGGCGCTCAGTTACCAATACGGTTTTTGCTAAAAACCGTCCCCGTTGCAGAAACGACGTCTGCCATAGCCGAACCACCAACCTCGCCAGGAGAAACACCCGCCGCCATCAACGAGAAAGTAAAAAATAAAAACCGCTTACCGCAGCTTAATGCCGGCTTTACTTTTGATAGCTTTGTCACTGGTCGAGGCAATCAATTGGCAAGAGCCGCGGCTCTTCAGGTTTGCGATAACCCTGCTACCGCTTATAACCCTTTGTTTATCTACGGCGGCGTCGGATTAGGAAAAACTCACTTAGTTCAAGCTATTGGAAATGTCACAGCGGAAAGAACCCCTAATGCCAAAATTCTGTACATACATGCGGAAAAATATGTCTCCGACGTTGTTAGCGCCTATCAACACAAATCTTTTGAACAATTTAAACGTTTTTACCATTCTCTAGATCTTTTATTAATAGACGATATTCAGTTTTTTGCTAAAAAAGCTCGAACACAAGAAGAGTTCTTTTATTTGTTTAACGCATTGATGCAATCAAAAAAACAAGTAGTAATGACTTGTGACACGTTTCCAAAAGAAATCTCCGATATGGAAGATCGGCTTGTTTCCCGCTTTGGTTCCGGATTAACGGTGGCTATAGAGCCACCGGAGCTAGAGCTTAGAGTAGCAATCTTACTGAAAAAAGCAGAACTAGACTCAATAAAACTAACTGAAGACGTCGCCTTTTTTGTCGCCACACACATACAATCTAACGTCCGAGAACTAGAAGGCGCGCTTAAAAGGATAACCGCATACACGAATTTCACAAAAGAAGAAATTTCAGTATCAGTGGCGAAAGAAGCGTTAAAAGACTTGTTGGCCAGCAATTCTAAGCTGATTACCATTGACTCAATTCAAAAGTGTGTCGCAGATTATTACAAACTCAAAGTATCGGATATGTTCTCAAAAAAACGAACCCGCTCTGTGGCTAGACCGCGACAAATGGCTATGGCCCTATCGAAAGAACTGACAAACTACAGTTTG
>QXZO01000028.1:28731-31239 GCA_009886305.1 Betaproteobacteria bacterium | reverse complement strand
GCTGCCTTTTTTACTGCTTCAATTAATTTACTGGGTATGACCCGGCGCCAAACGATTAATGAGCACCGGCAGATAATCCAGGTCACGCTGATCTCGATCCTCTTTTAACCAAGCTAAGGCCTGGTCTCGATCAATATGATTTCCCCAACTAAGTTGAAGATGAATCATCTTAAGTAAACGTCCACCGTTCCTTTCATCCATATCCACAAGCTCGCGGCCCATCATTAAGGCCTGAGTAAAATCAGCAAGGCCTTGCTCTTTAACTTGCGCATAAGCTAGGTCATAGGAATCACGAGCAACGACATATATAGCAAGCACATCACCTTGAGCTGCCCGACACTCCATCCATAGTTCATCTTTAGGGCATTCGGAAATTTCCTCTGCGAGCGCTATACCACCAAAAACACTAGTAAAACAAAATGCTGCCGAAGCTAAAAAAGATGACACTTTTAAAAAACTAATATCTCTCATTATTTATCCTCAATTTACTCCCGGCGCATCCTTAAAATATTTCGCAACCGGCGCCGTATCAAAATAGAAATCTAAATTCTTGACCTTGCCACTCATCCCAAGTTCAAAAATAGCCACTCCGTTAATCTTAATCTTATCACCAGAGGATTTATGGGTCGCAGACCACTCGTACTCCATAGCTCCGACAAGGTCGTAGACGGTGACTCGCTTAGTTGTCCACTTCGCCTTGAAGGTTTCAAACTCCCACTTATAGTAAGCCTCTATGGCTGAAGCACCTTCAACCAGAGAACCAGGCATAGAGCGACGTGATTTCGACTCAAAATATTGGTTCCACTTGTCAGCATTTCCATTACGCATGCCCATGTTATAGGCCTGAGGAGCCAACTTCATTAGACTTGCCGCTTGCATTGCAACGGATCCTGCAGCATCTGCAGTTCGCAAAAATAAAACATTGAACAACCCGACCAAGCATAGGCCAATAGTTAGGGCTTTTAAGGAGAAAAATCTATAAGACATAATGGTTTAGATCTCTTTTAATAGAATTAAAAAATATGTGTAAGTACAATAAATACGTTAACAGTATACACTGGTCGGCGCTTGATATCCTCTGGAATCAAGCTAAGCCAGCTTCAAAGAAAGCAGGAAAATCAGAGGGGAAATTTTGATCTTACTTTTTAATAAACCGTTCGGCGTTCTTTCCCAATTCACCGATGAAAGTAATCGAGAAACACTGTCGAACTACATCGACATCAAAAAAGTATACCCCGCTGGTCGTCTTGATTTAGACAGTGAGGGTCTCCTTATTCTTACCGATGATGGGCAATTGCAACAACGATTGTCTGATCCTAAATTTGACAAAAAGAAGACCTATTGGGCTCAGGTTGAGGGCGAACCAACCGATAAGTCTATCGCACAACTTGAGCAAGGCGTCACAATTGCGAAGTGCATGACACGTCCGGCCACCGCAAGACGTATCAATGAACCGAAACTATGGAAAAGAAATCCACCGATTCGATACCGAAAAGCCATTCCAACTACATGGATAGAATTAACGCTCACTGAAGGTCGAAACCGACAAGTACGTAAAATGACTGCAGCAGTTGGGCATCCCACCTTACGACTGGTACGTCACTCTATTGGTGAACTCTCTATCGATGGCCTATCGCCTGGGGAGTGGCGAATGATCGAAAATCATTCGAGATATAACCTGTAATACTTTAGACTACCGCTATTCGCCAAAATAGGCATCTCAAACAATGAATGCACCACAAAGTATATTTCAATATAAAAAATATTGGGCCAAACGATTTGGTACCGCTCCGTTTCTTCCAATGTCTAAAGATGAAATGGATTCATTGGGATGGGATCAATGCGACATTATTCTCGTAACGGGTGACGCTTATGTCGACCATCCAAGCTTCGGCATGGCGATTGTTGGACGACTTTTAGAAAGCCAAGGATTCAGAGTCGGCATCATTGCGCAACCAGACTGGCATAATCTCGATGCCTTCAAAGTTCTAGGGGCACCAAAATTATTTTTTGGCGTAACTGCGGGAAATATGGACTCAATGGTGAACCGGTACACCTCAGATAAAAAAATTCGGACTGACGACGCTTACACTCCAAATGCAGCTCCAGGCAAAAGGCCGGATCGAAGCGTCATCGTATACAGCCAAAAAGTGAGACAAGCTTACAAAAAAGTCCCCATCATTTTAGGGGGGATCGAGGCAAGTCTGAGGCGTATCGCCCATTATGATTACTGGTCAGAAAAGGTTCGACGTTCTGTATTGATGGATGCGAAGGCGGATATCCTGCTATTTGGAAATGCCGAACGAGCACTTGTTGATGTGGCTCACCGCATTGCCTCTGGCACGCCGGTCAAAGAAGTCACTGACATAAGAGGGACTGTTTACATCGTTGATGCCATCGGACCAGAATGGGTTGAACAAGACTCAACGACTCTGGATAAACCTGGCAAGCTTTCTCCACCGGTAGATCCTTACCAAATGGCGGCGCCAAACCCAACGAAACAAAGTG
>QXZO01000028.1:0-28721 GCA_009886305.1 Betaproteobacteria bacterium | reverse complement strand
ACGACAAACCTGCCGTTATCCAAACAAAAAATATTTCTCGAGAAAAAGTGGTTGTTCGATTGCCTTCGTATGACTCCGTACGCGATGATCCGATAATGTATGCGCACACCTCACGAGTGTTACATCTCGAATCGAATCCCGGTAATGCGCGAATTCTTGTACAACGGCACGGTGACCGTGATGTATGGATCAATCCGCCACCAATTCCCCTCGAAATGGCTGAAATGGACCAGCTCTATGAACTACCGTATGCACGAGAACCTCATCCTAGCTATGGCAAGGAAAAAATTCCCGCCTTTGACATGATTAGATTCTCCGTCACGATCCAAAGAGGCTGTTTCGGTGGATGTACGTTTTGCTCTATCACTGAGCACGAAGGACGCATCATTCAAAATAGATCAGAAAATTCTATCGTTCGGGAAGTGGAGCACATTCGAGATAAGGCACCAGACTTTACAGGTGTGATATCAGACCTAGGTGGCCCAACCGCCAACATGTATCGACTCGCTTGTAAAAGCAAAACTATAGAATCCTCATGCAGAAAACTATCGTGCGTATACCCTAGAATTTGTCCGAATTTAAATACGAATCATGACTCCTTAATCAACCTATACAGAAGAGTTCGATCATTATCTGGTATTAAAAAAGTGCTGATAGGCTCAGGGGTACGGTACGATTTAGCAATTGAGTCTCCCAACTACGTCAAAGAGCTCGCTCAACATCATGTCGGTGGCTACCTAAAAATAGCGCCCGAGGCAATTGGAGACGCTCCCCTATCCAAGATGATGAAGCCAGGAGTGGGGACGTATTATCGCTTTAAAGAACTTTTCGATCGCTATTCGAAGCAAGCTGGTAAAGAACAATACCTAATTCCATACTTCATCGCTGCCCATCCGGGTACGACCGATGAGGACATGCTTAATCTAGCCATTTGGCTTAAAGAAAATGGTTTTCGAGCGGATCAAGTTCAATCATTTTTACCTTCACCTATGGCACTCGCGACGGCGATGTACCATTCAGAAAAAAATCCTCTTCGAAAAGTTACTCATGATAGTGAGGATGTAACCATTCCAAAGGGATTGCGTAAACGTAGACTTCATAAAGCATTCTTGAGATATCACGATCCAGAAAACTGGCCCCTGCTTCGGGATGCATTAAAGAAAATGGGGAAAGCCAGTCTCATTGGCCCAGGTAAAAAACATTTAATTCCTCAATACCAACCGAAAGGTACTGGATTTAAACCTGAGGGCGCAAGAAGACCAAAAAAATATCAGGTTTTTCGTACTACGCATAACGGCCTGCCAAAAAACCCTAAAACGAACTAGGAATTACTTTCCCTGAAAGTTAGCGTCTCGTTTTTCCTGGAAACTTTTAATGCCCTCCTCGAAATCTTCTGTGTTCACAAGGCCCCTCTGAGTTGAGCCAAACGCACCATGCGCTTTGACTTCTCCGTGTATTACCCCAGACCTCGCATTTTCAATAACCGCTTTGACAGCAAGTGGAGCACAATCACTTATTCTTCTCGCAAGCGATAAGGCCCGCGAATGCTCTTTTCCAAAATCGACAACCTCTTGAACAAATCCAAACGACCTGGCCGTTTCTGCATTGAACTCATCTCCGGTCAACAAATAACGCATCGCGTTACCCCATCCTGCCCGAGACACCATTCGGGTAGTCGCTCCACCTGTAGGCATGAGTCCGCGTCTAACCTCAATCTGGGCAAATCGAGTGTTCGAAGCTGCGATAACGAAATCTGCGCCCAACATCAATTCAATACCTAAAGTGAAACAAATCCCTTTAACAGCATAAATTATAGGCTTACTGCGATATGGGGGACGAAGCCCGAATAAATCAATTTCACCTTCCTCAGTGAGCATATATTCGTCCGATAAATGTGATTTCATTTCCGGAAGATCGAGGCCTGCCGTAAAGTGATCGCCTTTTGCGGTCACCACTGCGCAACGCGACACTGGGTCATCTTCATAAGCTCGGTAAGCCTCGAGTAACTCCCTAAACATCTTAGGCGTAAATCCATTTAATTTAAGAGGACGATCAATAACCATCTCGAATATGTCACCTCTGCTATGACTGTGGATTGTTCCTTCGTTAACGCCCATATAACCTCCCAATTGCAACTGTTATTTCTACTTTTTAAATACACCTTGATATACGGATATGAATCCTTGACTCAAATTTCGAACGACGTTTTTCCGCATCAGTCCAGCCTGGTCTCCAAGTATAAGATGTACGCCCATAATCGGAGGTTCAACAGAGTTTCCGGTTTTTTCAGCGAGAAGACGATACTCCTCAAGATAATAGCTCGTCACGTTTTTCCAAACACACTCCACAAAACCGGCGTTCAAAATAGACTGTCTAATCGCATCCGGCGACCACAGAAAACTCATATCAGCCTCTCTTGCCCAAGGGACCGGCAACAGTATCGGGCCATCTTGATCTCCTGCGAACACTTCCTGGAATACAAAGGTACCGCCGGTTTTCAGCACACGACAAACCTCTATAAACATTTGCTGTTTATCCTCAATATTCATGCATGACTGCTGCGTCCAAACAACGTCATACTTATTCGAATAATCAACGGGCAAACTTAACGCATCCCCTTGTGAGAATACTGCTTGGTCTGAAAGACCAGTTATACGGGTTAGCTCGTTGGCAACCAAACAAAACTCATGTGTTAAATCAACACCGTCAACCTGAACACCAAACTGCTCGACTAATGTACGTGCTGGACCACCCAACCCTGAGCCGATGTCGAGCACCTTATTGTCTCCAGATAATTGAGCCGTATTTGCAAGATCAATCGTTGATCGACGTCCACCAATATGAAATTCTGACACTGGAGAGAAATCATCCGAGCAAACCTCATCCAACACAATTCCCGTATCACGCACCGCGGTAAGTACTCTGCCCAAGAGCCCTTTTGAACCGTAATGCTCGTTTACCATTACATCTAACGATTGATTCGCCATCACACCTCCCAAATCTTTTGATTCTTGCCTTGTAATCAGTATGCGGACACGCCACCGTCAACGGTATATACACCGCCAGTACAACCACTAGCTTCATCTGAGGCTAAAAAATTGATCATATTTACAACTTCTTCAGGCGTACCATAGCGACCTAACGGAATTCCTTTCAAAACCTCTTTCTTTGCTATTTCAGCTGCGCCTGGGGATCGATTTTCCTCGATAGATCGCATCATTCTCGTCTCGGTTGGTCCAGGTAAAACACAATTCACACGGATATTACTTGAGGCATTTTCTATAGCTGCTGTCCTCATCAATCCTATTTCGGCATGTTTACTTGCGACATAAGCCGAGTTACCCATGCCACGCGCCTTTAGTCCAGCGATAGAAGAAGTAATGATGATGCTTCCCCCTTTTAAGGACATTGATGGCAGCGAATATTTAAGGCCTAAGAAAACACCTCGAACATTGATCGCGATCACATCATCAAAAATATCAGTTGGATACTCTGGGATATGTGCCGCTGCACCCTCTATACCAGCATTGATCAAAGCAATATCTGGATTACCAAACCGACTGCTGCACGCTTTAACCATATCTTGATTCGTCTTTTCTAGGGCAATATCACCGACCATGACATCGCATTTTTCTTGTGTTAGTTCATCCCTCAAACGATTTAATGCCGCCTCATTACGCCCAATCAAGAACACCTTCGCTCCTTCAGCAACGAAACGTCGAGCCGCGGCTGCTCCAATTCCATTACTAGCACCAGTGATGATAGCGATCTTATTATTTAATCGAGACATTTTTTACCCCTCTGAAACAATCATTAAGAGTACTAAATTTACACTCACACTTTTAACTCATTTTTTAAACTCGAAAAAAAACCCCACCATGATGGTGGGGTTTTTTTGTTTTCATAATATTACTGCCAAACCGAATCGAGACTACCCACAGATTTCGGATAAGCAACGATACCCCAGGGCATTGCAAACCCAGTTAACCTTTTCACAACCGACAAGTCTGAAGCGTCTAGCACAACTACCTCATCAGACCTACCGCAAGCTACGAGGATCTTGGAATCATCAGGCGTAAAGGTGAAATGCCAACACCGCTTACCAGTTTCCCCACGACCTACTTCTTCCCAAGTCTTAGTATCGAAAACCTGTAAAGATTTTCCTTTCGCTAAAGCGACATATAGCTTGCTACCGTCGCGACTAAAGGATAAGCCGTACGGCACCTCTCCAGTTTTAATTGAATTTATAACCTCAAACTCACTATCCATGATCACTAAGCTATTGCCATACTCAATGCTGCCCACATACATACTGCCATCTGGGGAAGCTTTTATCCCTCTGGGTCTATGACCGTACTCTATGGTACTGATTTCTTTGATCATCTCACCAGAACCTAAATCATGGACCGTAATATTCTCATCCGCCTCGTTGGTAATGATCAACTTAGTTTGGTCGTAAGAAAGCTCAATGCCCTCAGTCTCCATCCCACCAGTAATTTCTTTCTCTACAGTACCGGCCTCTATGTCGACCACCGCTATTTTCGCAGGCTCAGCATCATCTTCCTCTCGCTCCTCTTCGAGCTTTTGAGCCGCTTCAGATCCCGGAGTAGGTGGAGGTCCACCTAAAGAAGCCGGTTCAAACGAGATGTAAGCTCGATTACCAATCACCCTTACAAATTCAGGATTCTCCCCGATTTCAATATGCTTGATAATCTCACCGCTTTCTCGGTCAATCAACGTAATATCGCCCCCATCTACGTTGGCCACAACCATTGTTTTACCATCAGCTGTAATACCAATTCCGCGAGGTCCTTTGCCGTCCACGTCAATTTCAGAAATGGCTTCCAAGCTAGCCAAATCAATAACTGTAATATTGCCCTTTTGGTTCGTGACGTATGCAACACCAGCATCTGACTCACCATTAGGAGACTCATTAGAACAACCAACCACCAAAAAAGCTGTTGCGATAATTAAAAATACTGAAGATCTAAAAATTATTGACACGTCTGAACTCCTTAAATTTTTATGAATCAAACTCGGAACAAATGAAATTCTTGATACAAAGGTCATCATTGGACTATTTTAATATATTCAATACTCCATTAGCCCGGCACATAAACAGAAAATTCTTTCTCAACTGCCTTTGCATCTTGAGCGTGGCCCTGACTCACGGCTTGAGCCATATCCCCTGGGAAAACATCCTCGACCCCATCTTCAATCGCTCTTACCGCTGCCTGAGCGATATCAAGAGGTTTTTCCTTGGGACCCTCAAAATCTTTTGCCATATCGGTATCAACAGCCCCGGGCATCACTCCAATAACATTAGTTTTTTGTGATGCCAATTCGGCTCTAACACCTTGATTCATTGAATAAGCAGCAGCCTTAGAAACGCTGTAGGAACCACTTGCGGGCAAATTTACCAAGGACAATATAGACAAAACATTCACAATCGTACCACCGCCATTATTTTTTAACACAGGAGCGAATGCCCGACACATGGACAGCGTACCAAAGTAATTAGTCTCCATTTCACTTCTTGCATTATCCAAACCATCAACCGCGACCAGTGCTGTGTTGCTATTTGCCCCTGCGTTATTGATCAATAAAGTAATGTCATTTGCTTCATTAACCGCTGCATCTATTTGATTCTGATTAGTTATGTCCAACGTAATCGGATGAACCAGCCCAGAATGCAAACTGACCAAAGAATTGGCCAGCGAAACATCTCGAACACCGACGTAAATCTTTTTCACTCCACGAGTAATCAAGCACTTTACAAAAGCCAACCCAATACCTCGATTGGCTCCCGTTACCAACGCAATCGCATTGTTTATTTGCATCCTTCAGGCCCCCTTAAAGTCATTCGACTAATTTGAAATGTGCTCTGCGGTATTGTTTCACGCTTCAGCTAATCAATCAAAAGCAACAGTTAAATTTATAGTGATCTAATTTCCTGAGGCAAAACCTCACCACTCGAATGCGGTGTGAACTCAATATCCCTAGTATGCGCCACAGTTTGAAAAAACTGCACTAAAGGGATAATCAGCCCCTCGTTCGCTATATACCGATCGATCTTTTGATAACCTCGAATCCGCTTACGCTCATCAGGCTCATTCATAAGAGGCATTATTAAACGATCCAACTCTGCACTCTTAAATGCAGAATCTGGAGAGTTACTAAGCATGGTTAAGCCTGTCGACATAAATGGATCGCCAGTTGAATTACTCCAGTTAAAAAAAGCTGCCGGAGCCAGCTCGTGCTTTGCACGAAGCCGTAAATGCTCTGTATCCGTATGAATCTGGATCTTCGCCTCTATACCCACCTCTAGCCACATCTCAGTAATCATTTTTATCATTTTGAAGTCCTGAGGTCGATATCCTTGCGTTGTCTGAATTGTCAGCTCTACCGGTTTTGATTTTGAATACCCTGATTTCGACAAATAATTTCTTGCGCGGTAAGGATCAAAATCGGTTTTGATGGAAGGGTCATATGCATCAAACAAAGGAACTTGAAACGAATCCATTGGACGACCGAAACCAACGGAAGGGTCATATGCGTCATAACCTGGAACTTGCAGTGACTCCATTGGCTTTCCATAACCGAGCATCAACTCATCAATCAATTTTTGTTTATTAATGGAATGATGCATAGCGAGACGGATATTCCTATCCTTCATTGATGCATGCTTATTGGTTATGAAAATAAGTCCTAAATCTGTGATCGGATAAGCGTTTCCACTCCAAGAGGGGCTACCAGTCAGACGATTAAATTCATCAAAAGGTACGCCTACAGCCAAGTCACAATTACCACTTTCCAGGGCTGTAACTCGTGCTTTCGCATCTGGAATCATCTTAATCAAAACAGTTTGAAACTGAGGTTTAGGGCCCCAATATTTAGGAAATGCCCTCAATAAAACCGAATTATTACGCTCATACTTATCAACCATATAAGGACCACTGCCGATGGGCGTTTGCTCCCAAGCATCCGCCCCTATCGCAGTGTAGGCATTTTTAGGCAAGATATACCCAGTCAGATGGACCATCCACTTAAAGATCGTTGGGTCGTATTCACTGACATCGGCAGTGACTGTGTTGCCCGAGACGTTAAAGTTTACAATCTTGCTCCAAATATAGTGCATTGGATTCCCACCAGTCGAATTTCCGGCTCGCTCTAACGACCACACAACATCATCTGCAGTGACCGGGGACCCATCATGCCAAAAGGCGTCCTTCCTGACTTTCATCTGAATCCTGGAACGGTCGTCGTTCCATCCCCAATCAATCAATATGCCGGGACGTAAACTCCGATCAGGACTTTGGCCAATAAAAGAATCAAATACAGCCTTGTAGACTGACTGAATGCTTGGGTCCAAAGATGATAATCCTGTCGTTGGATCCCATGAACTCAAATTTGCTCCGTAGGCGATCGTGAGCATCTCTTGATCGAAAGAGCACCCTTTTAATGTCAAAGACGTTGATAATGGGAGCGCAATCGCTGACCCTGAGGCCTTAAGAAATTCCCGCCTCGAAAAACCTTTCATGAAACATCCTCTCTGTGCGTTGTGCCGCTGCACTAGAGACAAACTATTTAAACTTCGAAATATCAAAACCAATTTAAGGACTGGGTATTCATTTGTCAAGGATATAACTAGCGCAAAAAAAGATAGACTATACAACTAAGAAAACTTGGGGCAATTCAGTTTAATTAATCAAGAGGACTCATCATGCCAGGACAGTGGATTCAGGTGAAGGCAAAAGACAGCGATTCATTCAGCGGTTATCTCGCTTTACCAAAAAGCGGGAAAGGTCCGGGCATTGTCTTGTGCCAAGAGATTTTTGGAGTAAACACTTTTATTCAATCTGTCGCCGATCACTACGCAGAGGAAGGGTATGTCGTTCTGGCGCCAGACCTCTTTTGGCGAATTGAACCAGGCATCCAACTGGGATACACCGAAAACGACTTCGGAAGAGCCTTTGAGCTTTTCGGGCAATTTAACACGGACAAAGGTATGGAAGACATTACCGAATGCGTTAAGGCGCTAAGGAACAGATCCGAAGTCATCGGAAAAGTAGGCGCCCTCGGGTTTTGCCTCGGTGGAAGACTCGCTTATCTAGCAGCTGCCCGCTCAGGTGTCGATTGCGCAGTAGCTTACTACGGAGTAACCATAGACGATTACCTGGGTGAGGCAAAAAATATTTCCGTTCCTATGGCTCTACACTTCGCCGAGAATGATCAATATGCACCGCCGGAAACCGTTGCTAAAATTCAGGGAGCTCTAGAAGCGCACGAAAACACAGATATTCACGTGTATCCGGGAGTAGATCATGGCTTCTCAAGAACGGGATCTAGCCACTTTCATAAAACAACAGCAGATCTCGCTCATCAGCGCTCTATTTCTTTATTTCGCAAGTCAATGGGACCACACTACGATTTTTCTGATTTATGGAATAAGCATTGTGAGTATGAATTTGGCACACGTGACGTAGACGCTACGATGAGCACAATGGTGAGCGAACCTTATGTCAATCACATTCCCACAATGACAGGCGGTGTTGGACAAATTAATTTAAAACGCTTCTATCAGTATCACTTCATCCCTAAAACTCCAAAAGATACAATGCTAATACCAGTGTCCAGAACAGTCGGGGAAGGCATACTTGTCGACGAAATGGTTTTTTGCTTCACGCATGATATTGAAATTGATTGGATGCTTCCTGGTATCCAACCAACGGGGAAAAGGGTTGAGATACCACTGGTAGCAATCGTCAAGTTTCGAGGAGATAAACTCCACAACGAACACATTTACTGGGACCAAGCCTCAGTACTTGTTCAGATCGGCCTTCTCGATCCAGCCGGACTCCCCATTGCCGGCGTTGAGACAACTCATAAACTGTTGGATGAACAACTACCGTCTAATCACCTGATGGAGAACTGGACTCAAAGCGAAGATAGGTAACCATGCACTCTTGGCCGACACTAACCACAAACCTGCCATAACCAGTCATCTTCTCGGCTACCCATTACAGGCTTCTTAAACTCCTCTGCACCAGGGGGCACCATGATCATTTTTAATGATTTGCCCTCAACATTGCGAAGATCAATCACGTAAGGTGCTAATTCCTTATCGTCGCATCGCGCCCGGTAAGTGATTCGTCTTGAAAATAACGCTTGAGGCGCAACCGCCTCCAAATCAACAAGTCGAATCATGACTTCGAAATAACGTTCACCAAATTTATCCCTCACGCTATTTGGATAAAATTTAGCAATTTCACCCTCCCTAACTTCGGCGATCGTATCAACCGAATATTCGACGGCGAAAGCGGTTGAACAAAAGATTAATCCCACAAAACATAACACTAATTTTTTCATGGCCACGCAGCCCTTCAGAATATTTGATAATGAGCTTAGACTTCTGCACTGGGTAAAGTTTCACAGGCACGAGATAAATAATTAATCACCGAATTTTGGCTCTCGACCGGTCCCCTGATAAAACAACTTGAATGACTCGTCAGCGATCTGCGTATGCACGCTTCTCTCCGTCAGCCCTAACGTTTGTTCGGGACTAGGCTCATGCTGAAAATGTCGATAATCGTCACGACCGCGAACAAGGGTCGCATAATCTTTGACTCCGTTCACTTGACTTACGTCTGTGGGCACAAAGCGAATCGCTAACCCAACCCGACGATCTGGTCCCTTATTGGGTTCGGAACCATGAATAATACGTACGTGGTGCAAAGACACCTCTCCTGGTTGCAATTCAATCCACGCAACATCTTCCTCAGCAACCTCATGATCGACCTTCTGCCCTCGGGTCAGTAGATTCCCTTCTTCAAACGTATCTGTATGCGGCAACTGTTCTAGTTGGTGACTTCCACGCATCATTTTCATCGCACCGTTCGAGCGTCGGCTCGGACTTAGGGCGATCCACACGGTGAGAACGTCCGGTCGGGACAAACCCCAATATGTTGAGTCTTGATGCCAAGAAATAAATGTGCCGTCATCAGGCTCCTTGATAAAAAAGTTGGTTCCCCAAACAAGTAAATTGGGACCCAGTACACTTTCAACAAGGTCTAGTATTTTAGGGTTTCGAATTACCTCTGCGACCCACTTGAATACCAAGTGCGGCTTGTTGCGGTAAGGCGATTTCATTACCGATCCATGCGTTGCCTCATAAGTCTCAAGCTGCACCCTAAGCTCTCTTGCCTCTTGTTCCGAAAACACTCTAATCGGCGACAAGAAACCATCACGCTCATATTGGTTCAGCTGAATATGGGGCAGATGATGTGTGCCTGAGTGAGTATTCTTCACGGAACCCTCTTCATTTAAAAAATCGATCCGTTAACATCGTTTGATTTTCGTAAATAGAGCCCTGTTTTTTTGCCGGCGGGAACGGCATACGGACGGGCACACTGGTCGCTCTGGGCTGTATGGTGGGACGACCAGTAATCATCCGACTGTTAAACTCCTCTATATCCGAAAACCTAAAATAGGGCCAGGCATCAGCCGCAGCACATTCATACAGCATGAGTCGACGCGGATCTTTTGACAAATTTTGAGCAGATCCGTGTACCAAACGAACGTGATGAAATGAACAATCGCCAGCCTTACCAATACAAGGCACCGCGCTATCAAAATCAAGATCTTGACTCAAACTGGGGGAAATCGCACCACAAAAATGACCGTCTTGATGATGATCCCAAACCTTTTCCACTCGGTGACTGCCAGGCACAAGCATTAACGGTCCGTTGTCCATAGTCATGTCATCAAGCATCAGTCCTACTGCAAGCACATGATCATTGGAATGTGGGTAGAAAGCCCAGTCTTGATGCCACTCAACGGCAGAACCATCATGGGCTGACTTTAAATTTAACTTTGAACCGTGCAATCGTACGTCTGCTCCAAGTAAGCTAGTCAGACAATTAACCATATTCTTAGTTTGAATTAACTCCCAAAAAATCGAATGCCATTTATGTGGTGTTTTAATTCGTCTCACTTTAGGCGACGATAAGCTATGAGAGGGCTCTAGATCAAACTTTTCATCATGGTCACTCACCTTTTCCGCCTCACTGAGCATTTCAGCGACCACGTTCCTTACTCGCCCAAGTAACTCGTCATTGATCACCGACCGCGCGATCACATAACCGTCTTCTTGATACTGGTTCATTTGTTCGTCGCTTAACACCTCAGCTCCCAAATTCAATATAACTTAAGGGCTCACCCAAAAACACCATCGGTCAGAACTTACGTTTCGCGATAATGGCGATTCAAATTAAGATCTAATCATATCTCAACGCAGCTTTATTGGTATGTGGGTTATTCAACAGTAAGACTTACTGAGCCAAGGGAATCCATCTCAACCTCCGCGACATCCCCAGCTTCTAGCCATTTTGTCTCAACCACACTTCCCAGCATAACAAACTGCCCTTTCGGTATGGATAAACCACGACTGAGTCTAGATTTAATAAACCAATCGAGTGCCTTTATCGGTGACCCCATAATCAGAGAACCTGTGCCCATACCCACAACGGCACCGTTGACGCGAGTCTTACCCACTAAGTTATTCAAGTCTAACTGTCGCCAGTTATGAACAGCATCACCAAGTACGCAGCCGCTATCAAAGAAATTATCCGCGATTAAGGTGGGGACGCCTAATGACGCATAATCGTCATAACGATCATCGACAATTTCCATCCCAACCATAACGGTATCGATCACATTTAAAGAAGAAAACGATACTTCTAAATAAGAATCTAGAGTGATAGTTTCAGAAATTGATACTACAATTTCACATTCAATTCCAACTCTATTAAAACCGTCGCGAGGTACGCGCCCATGTCCGTTCAAGACCGTACGAGAAAAGATTTCTCCAGCGCAAGGTGTCGGGATACCCAAAAAGCGCTGCATTACGGATGTTGTACACCCAATTTTGTGTCCAACGACTGGCCCTAAAGGGTGATTCAATAATCGATTCACATATTCTTGTAGCAAGTAACCCTCAGATTCATCATTTGGCCGTAAATCGGGAGATAACGGTCCGATTGGGATAAGGTGCTTTCTTTGCTCCGATAAGAGCTTAGCTGCTTTCAATTTTCTTGAGAAGTCTCTCATTTAGATCTCTATGGTTAATTGGCCCTCAGCTAATACTCACTGTAGGTACATAACGTACCGTGATTTAAACGGATGGGGAACCCCATCATAAGACCGTAATAAGGATTATCAAAGCGGAAGCATCTGATTTACAACGTAAACCGGCGCTTAAAAAGCGCCGGTTTACGTTATTTCTGAATCTGAATCTAGACAAGTCTTACACAAAGACAAACAGCGCTTGAAAAGCGCCGTTTGAATTTTCGCTGCAAATATGCAAAAGCAACGAAAGGGGAGGCTGCACAGTTAGTTAGAACATCCAACCGATACCAACGTTAAAGGCGTCGTTATTGCCGTTATTACTGAAGTCCATGTGATCTAACTTTAGTACTACATCAGGGTCTAGGTATAGACTGATGCCATAAGTCAACACTTGGTCTGCGTTATTGGGGTCAGTAGTAAATCCAGTTGCCACTGCCTCCTGAGTGTTGTAGTCGGCGTATCTTACAAAAGGCTGAATATTATATTCATCAAGGAAAAACCCTTTGTAACCGGCTTCTACATACCATCCAGAGAATTTCTCAGGTGCTGCGTCATCGGACCCAGCGGTGATACCGGCTGAAGCGTTAATAGCCTCCGTATCACCCAAGGTTCCTGCAGCATAGAGAGCGCTCAACTTCCAGTCGTTGGCATCGTACTGAGCATGGATATCCCAAATTGTTAAATCTGCGTTTACACCGGCCAATTCTTCAGGGTTAGAACCTTTACCTTGACCGTCTTGAGCTGTCGCCCCCGTCCAAACTGAACCGCCCCATTTAAGACCCGGCATACCTTTATTATTGAATCCCATGTAATAACCCATGTTATTCGCAGTTACTTGCTTTCCGCTTACACGCATTTTCTTGAAACCCGTAGACGCTGATGAGCTTGTAAATTTACTGGCATCCGGTGTGGTCGACATGCCGACAAACCACTCAGTACCAGACATTGTGCTTCCATTTACCTGAAAGCCAATTTCTCGCCATGTTGATGGGATAATTTTAGTTTCAATATTATTTCGCTCCATGCCATAAAACACTGGTGGCTCATGATATTCGTTGATAAGACCGATCGGGACGATATGTAAGCCGGCTCGGAAATTTACACCGCTCTTGAGTGTATGCTCAATATAAGCTTGCTCCATTGCAACTTCACCACCAGACTCGCCACCCTTGACCTGAGCATGCTCAAATTCGATTTCGGACATCATTCGTGTTCGGTCACTAAACTTGTGGCCCAAAAACATAATGAATCGTTGTACGTCGAACTCATCTTTTTTGTCACCATCGAAGTCAGCCCAATTGAGCTCTCCGTAACCACCAATTGAAGTATCACCAATACCCACAGTCTTTTGCTGGATAGATCTCACTGAATCCTTTTGGGCATCAACCGCATCTCGAAGGTCCAAAAGCTCCTCTTCAAGCGCTTTGATCCTCTCATTTACATCCTCTTGAGCCCAAGTGGGCTTCGCGACCAGCAGAACGACTGCAGACACGACGCATAACGTTGCTATTTTTTGTAATCCCAATAATCCTGGCATTTCATTCACTCCTACTTTGTTGATACTCTTTTTCATAATGTTGGAGAAATTATAAATGCAAATGAGAATGATTCGCAATACATATTTGGAAAGTTTATCTACTAATAACAATAATTAATCATAAATTATTGATTATATTAATTAAATATTTCTCAAAAAGGGGAGGAATGCACCCCAAAAGGTGCTTTGCTGAGGGGTTTTCAGCAAAAAACTATAAAAAAGTGGGCATTACCAAAGATTTTCGAGCGCTAAATGCCCAGGCTTTGAACGACGACTTACTGTATAACCGTGCTCAGTAAACCAACCTCGGGTATCGTCCACCATTTCAGGATTTCCGCAAATCATGATCCGACTTCTCTCTGGGTCCAATGACAAACCGAGCTCTTGCTCAAGCTCGCCATTTTCTAAAAGAATAGGTATCCGCTTTTCTAAAGCACCTGGAAACTTCTCTCGCGTCACTACAGGCAGAAATTTAAACTTATGGGCAAAATCTCCGAAGTACTCATGATTTTTAAGCCCCTCTATCGCCTCTATATAAGCTAACTCATTCGCCTCTCTCACACTGTAGACTAGGATGATGTTTTCGTAGGCATCCCAAGTTTCCAGCTCGTACAATATACTAATGAAAGGCGCCAAGCCAGTACCGGTCGCGAGCATCCAAAGATCCTTACCCTCCTCAAAGCGAGCAGTCGTCAGAAAGCCATAGTTCATTTTTTCAACAAGAACTTCATCGCCTACTTCAAGCTTAGATAGACGGCTCGTGAATTCACCATCGGGCACTACGATTGAGAAGTACTCTAAGAATTCATCGTAACTCGCAGATACGATTGAGTATGCTCGCCACACAATCGTCCCATCCTCTTTCCTGATACCAAGACGCGAAAATTGTCCTGGTATAAACCGGTACCCCGTATAACGGGTTAACTTGAAGCTGAATAAATTCGACGCCCACGTTGTGATTTCGGTAATCGTTTCCGCCGTATATTTATCTTCTTTGGACATTATGTATCGTGAATTGTTGAAACAAGAAAGAGAAACTAAAGGAATTAACCTGCGCATTTTAACGCATAAGAGTATTGACATGTATAAAACCGTTAAATTCCACATCACGCCAAAAATCAATTCTCCGCCCAAAAATTACATTGAAATACTGAGCCCTCCATCCATGGTCAAAACATGTCCATTTATATAAGCTGACTCATTTGACGCTAGAAACACCGCGGCAGCACCAATTTCATCAACCTGACCCCAACGCGACACAGGAACACGCGAACACACCCAATCGTTGAAATCTTTATCCGCTATTAGATGCTCGTTCATCTCGGTCGCAAAATATCCAGGCGCGATTACGTTTGTAGTGATGCCTTTACCACCTAATTCAACTGCCAACTGTCGCGCTAAAGCATGCACACCTCCCTTGGAAGCGATGTAAGCAGATATCGTGGCACGCCCTAAATCCGCCGTAATAGAACCCGTAAAAATAATGCGCCCCCCACCCGACTGAATCATATGTCTCGAGGCTTCCTTGGCCATTAACCAGACACCGGTTAAATTGGTGTCCATGACACGTCGGAATTCATCCTCACTAAAATCAACGATTGGCGAGCGGTGTTGTATGCCCGCATTTGCAATAACTATATTCAAGCCACCATGAGACACAACAATATGATTGACGGCCTGTTTGATAGCCTCTGCTTGAGTGACATCAAATGCCATCACCGTTGCCAAGAAACCATCACCGGTTAACTCCTCAGCGCACAGCTCCAGACTCGCCGAATCCCTCCCATTCAAAAAAACGTGCGCGCCTTGCTTTGCTAACGCCTTAGCCATGCCCCACCCGAGCCCGCGCGAGGCTCCAGAAACCAAAGCTGTTTTTCCGTCTAAACGAAACATACTCCCCCCTTGATCGACTAAATGAATCTAAGTATTACCGCTTGAAAAACGTAACCGTGTAGCCAATAAAATGAAAAGCAATCAGCCAAAAAAAAACGCCGCATATGCGACGTTTCTTGTGTTGCCAACAATTAAGGCAGAAGAATCGTAGAGCCCGTAGTCTTCCGAGCCTCAAGATCCCGATGGGCTTTGGCAGCATCAGTCAAAGCATATCGCTGGTTAATATCAATTTTCACCTTCCCAGACTTCACCATACTAAACAACTCCTTCGCACCGGCTTCTAAGTCAGCACGCTGAGCCGTATAAATCATAATAGAAGGTCTTGTCACATAATACGAACCCTTTGCTAAGATATTGATATCAACATCTTTAACTGGACCAGATCCATTACCAAACACCGTCAATAACCCTCTAGGTTGCAAACAATCTAAAGAACCGTGAAAAGTGTCTTTACCAACAGAATCGAACACCACTGGAACACCTCGCCCCTTCGTAATTTTACGAACACGTTCAGCAAAGTTTTCTTTGGCATAGTTGATGGTGTAATGACATCCATGTGCTTTCGCAATTTTTGCCTTAGCATCAGAACCCACGGTACCAATCACCGTAGCGCCAAGAGCATTAAGCCATTGACACGCAATCAGTCCTACTCCACCAGCCGCGGCATGGAATAATACCGTTTCGCCCTTTTGGACGCGATAAACACGACGGATAAGCATCTGAACTGTCAGCCCTTTAAGCATCATTGCAGCAGCGTCCTCATCAGACACTCCAGCAGGAACTTTAACTAATTTCGCTGCAGGCATATTACGCTCTTGCGCATACGCTCCTGGAGGCCCTCCGGCATAAGCCACGCGATCGCCAGGCTTTACATTCGCAACTCCAGCGCCAACCGCTTCCACAACACCAGCGCCTTCTAAACCAACACCACTGGGCAACGGCAACGGATATAGACCGGAGCGATGGTATGTATCAATAAAGTTTAGTCCTATCGCAGTATGACGGACCCGGGCTTCTCCGCGCTTGGGCTTTCCAACGGATACTTCTTCAACGGACAAAACTCCTGGCCCGCCTGTTTTATGAAACTTAACTACTGTTGTCATACCTTCCTCCAATCTATCAATCACCGAAATAAAAATCTCCAACCTTCAAGTTCTGTCGTGATGATGTCAACTCATGCATCATCTCCAAATCAAACTACAACTTACGCGACCACTAAGCCGACTGTTTTTTCCCTCTCACTTGCTGATTAATAAACTTTGATATTTGAGGGTAAATAATCGTCCTAAACTTTCGACCACTAAATATTCCGTAATGTCCTACACCTTTCGCGAGCAAATGCTTTCGACGGGTTTTAGGAACCCCCGAGCACAATGACTGAGCTGCCTCTGTCTGACCGTTGCCAGAAATGTCGTCTAATTCACCCTCTATTGTAAAAAGCGCGGTTTTTTTAATTGCGCCTGGTTCCACTCTTTGATCTCTTATATCCCACACGCCTCTTGGCAACAAAAAATCTTGGAACACAACGCGAACCGTATCCAAATAATATTCAGCAGGCATATCTAGAACAGCGTTGTATTCGTCATAAAACTGTCGGTGCGTCTCGGCACTATCTTGATCACCTTGCATCAGGTGCTTGTAGAATTCCCAATGCGCATTGAGGTGCCGATCGGGATTCATCGCCATAAAACTCGCATGCTGCATAAATCCTGGATAGACTAAGCGCGAAAATCCTGGGTAGTTTTGCGGCACACGCATGATCATTTGATTAGCAAACCACTCGTGAGAATGTTCGTCCGCAAATTGATTCACAGCTGTTGGACTAAGTCTTGCGTCTATTGGCCCCCCCATCATAATCATCGAATCTGGAGAACAAGGATTACGCTCCGAAGCCAACAAAGAAATTGCAGCTAAAACAGGAACAGTTGGTTGACACACAGACATCACATTTAAATTTGGTGCTAAAAAACAAATAAACTCTTTGATGTAATCAACGTAATTCTCAAGACAAAACTCTCCATTAGAAACGGGCACCATCTTTGCATCGACCCAATCGGTCACCCAAACGTCATGGTCCGCTAAAGTTGTTCTAACCGTATCACGCAGTAAAGTTGCAAAGTGTCCAGATAACGGCGCTACGATGAGCAACTTGGGTCCTTTAATCTCTGTGTTTTTTTTAAAATGTATTAATTTGCAAAATGGCTTGTCAACCGAAATTTCCGTATGCACAGCGACCGTTTTACCATCGACTTCTACCGTTTCGATATCCCAACTAGGCTTTTGATATCGCTGCATTAGACGCGTGAAAAGCTCACTGTTTGCACCAACAGCCCTAACAAATGGAAGATCCCTTAACGGATTGAGAGGGCTATTGGTAGTTTCTTTCAAAACAGTCGCCGCCGTCACTATTGGTGACAGAAGCGAGCGTTGCAATTCATGTAACGCATACAACATCAAAATATCCTTAAAGATTTATGCTTCTAGTTATTTTGTCAGAAAAACAAATTTGAAACAGATTATTTGCGATTTAAAAATATCGGCCTAAAAATATCTTCGCTCTCAAAGCGAAAAACCCTCTTGCATCAAACCAATTTGCTCTCTGATGTGGCCCAGGTGCTCTTCCCAATATCGTTGAGAACCGAACCATGGGAACGCCACCTTAAAAGCTGGATCATTCCATCGCTGCGCTAACCAACCAGCATAATTAATAATTCGTAATGTCCTTAGCGGCTCTATCAATGAAACTTGCCGGTAGTCGAACTCCATAAATTGCTCATAACCCATAAGTACTTTACGTAATTGCAATGCCATGGACTCTCTATCTCCAGACAGCAACATCCATAAATCCTGTATTGCTGGTCCCATAACAGCATCGTCTAAGTCAACGAAACTTGGACCATCTTCCATCCACAGAATGTTACCTGGATGACAATCACCTAAAAGTCGGATAAATGCACAATCTTGATTTTGATTGAATGCACCATCAATGGTAATCAACGCGAGATCAACAAGACCTTGGTAAGGCTCTCTCAATTCGACAGGAATAAATTCATTTTCCATAATAAATCGAACTGGAGCTCGTCCATATTGCTCAGTGTTAATAATCGGTCGATATTCAAATGGGTGCGTCGCAGACACCGCATGGATCCGACCGATCAGACGCCCAATCCAAGTTAGAACCGAATCGTCCTCTAAATTGGGTGCTCGCCCACCCTTTTTTTCAAAAACAGAAAATTGAAATTGGTCCGCTTTAAATAAAGATGATTGATTCTTTTTGATAGGCGCGATCACCGGTAATTCGAAGCCAACCAATTCAAAAGTAAATTGATGTTCCTCGATTAACTGATTTTGGGACCAACGGCCAGGCCTGTAAAATTTGGCCACTACTTCGAATTCTCGATCTTCATCATAAACACCGATCTGATAAACTCGATTCTCAAAACTATTAAGCGGCATTAATGTCCCCGTCGTTTTCCAACCGGCCTTATCGAGGGCATTCAATATCAGGTCAGGCCCTAAACCAAAATAGGGTGTCTCTTCCGCTTCGAACTTCACTGGGTCAGTAACCTAGAAAAAAAACTACCAACATACGCTTCGCCCATCATCTCGGATAAGAACCATTATTAACATCAACGGTAGTTCCAGACACATAAGCTGGACTCACTGCTCCGAGCCAAAAAACAGTTTCTGCCACCTCCTCCGGCAAGCAAGGTCTTCCGCTGTATACGCTACTCATCACTGACTCTTTTCGAGATTCAGGCAAATCTTCATACATCTTGGTTAGCGTTGGACCGGGGGCAACAGCATTCACGAGTACATTATGACGACCAAGGTACGATGCATAACTTTTTGTGAGATTCAACAAAGCAGCCTTTGTTGCCCCATACCAAAGATCGGGATGACCCGTAAACGCAGATACTGATCCTATCGAGACTATACGACCACCGCCCCGAGATACCATTCCTGAAGAAACAGCCTCGATGAGTCTCGCAGGCGCCAAAAGATTTACGTCTAAGATCTCTCTAATGTGATCCTCCGGTATCGCTTCTACGGGGTCACAGAACAAAACCGCAGCGTTATTAATAAGTGTATCAACTGGCCCCAAACCATCAATTAACTTCGGTATTTCATCAAGACGTCGAAGATCAAAATTTACACACTCACCAA
The DNA here is from genome assembly GCA_009886305.1 of Betaproteobacteria bacterium. Taxonomy (GTDB): domain Bacteria; phylum Pseudomonadota; class Gammaproteobacteria; order Burkholderiales; family Eutrophovitaceae; genus Eutrophovita. The sequence continues at coordinate 8,998 of QXZO01000028.1, read as the reverse complement.
CAAAAGAATCGTCAAATTCTTTGTCCAAAGACAAAACATTCCAATCCATTGATGAGAATTTTTTTGCGGTAGCCAAACCAATTCCTCTGCCTGCGCCAGTCACCAACACTGTTTTCATAACAACTTTCTATCAATATATGTTTACGGAGATAATTAGCTCGCAAGACTTCAATGTAACGAATTACGACGGATCATGCCTCACAATTGACGATCCGCTCCTCGCCTTCAGCAGCTTTTAAGCGGTAACGCTGAATCCCTATTTCTCTCAAAAATTCATCTATGTTGTCTAGTACTTGATCATGGGATTCATAAGGCGCAACAGGAAAACCGTAAGTTCTATCGAATGAATCATCGAACAACGAGGATAGTCGCGTAAGCACCTTGTCACCCGAACTTGAATCAATAAAAACATCTGGCTCTCCAAACTTAAGGCGCGCATGATTCAGAGCATTGCTCAAGAATAATTGAAAGCCTATCTCCCTCACGGCCCAATATCCATCCTCCAAGGATTTAATCAGCGGCCTTGGGGGTCTCGGTAACGCCAAGACAGAACATTCTGCTATGGATAACTGAGCGCTTACGGTCTCGGCAAATTTCATACCCCACCGTCCAATATCTCCACTAGCCTCGAAAATGGAGGGCGCCGATATGGGACTTAAAGCAACCCCACACAGGAATCGCAAATGGGCAGTTTCTGTACCAGATGAACTTTCTATTGGATATTCTGGAAAATCTAGCATCGTGATATTCTTCGAATCATTGTATTGACTGGCAAGTCGCCAGGACTCAAGCGGATATTGGTTTAATGATTCGTAATCGGTTAAGCAATTTGCCAATCCAAAGTTTTTACAGTGTCCTAAAACACCTAGGCTTTCGAAAACCTCCTCAAGAGTTTTCACATCATTTAATACAGTAGAAAGCATATTAGCTTTTTGCGCTCCAACAACTAGAATCACGGGAATTACAAATAGATCCAACCGAAATGATGCCTCCTCACTATTTACCGTTAATATAGAATCTGTAGCCTGTCTTACGAGCTGACCTGAGGAAATTGCAGTCGGATGCCAACAAGCCTGCTTGACAGCATCTCCATGTCCATCATCAATCAATGAATCAACCAGTTGTTTTAATGAATCGTTACGATCCGAGGATGCATCCAGCCCTATCTCGTTAGAGAGAATCATTAATTGCTCGTAAAAACTTGCTGGGGGCGATTGGGTATTATTCATTGAGAGGGTTTCCAACTTTTATATTAGGCGTGATTATAACGACTGAATCTTCGTATAGACTCGTATTCGAGTTTAATACCTTCGTTTAGTTGTACGCACCCCTTTAAAAATTCAGAAGATTCACACTTTTTACAACTCTCGACCTAGCCATGAATTATCTCGCACATCTTTTTTTATCTCCACATAACGAAGATTGGCATCTTGGTAGCCTCCTTGGAGACTTCATTAAAGGTCCAATAGATGAGCAAGTACATACTGCTCATGCCCAGAACGTCGTCAAAGGGATCAAACTCCATCGAAAGATTGATGTATTCTCAAATCAATCAAATATCTTCAAGCGAAGCGCTGCGAGGATCAACCCCAGGTATAGGCGGTTCTCTGGAATTTTAATCGATATGTATTTTGACCATATTATTGCGAAATACTGGTCGCAGTTGCACAAGACAAAATTAAATGAATTCAGTCGTTACGTCTACCAAGTGGTGCTCAAAGACCGACCCGAAAACCCACAAAGCTTTAGACGAGTGTCTCAACTCATCATAAGTGAAGATTGGTTTCAAACTTACGCAACCATAGATGGCATCACTCGACAAATTGAGCGACTAGGCTCCAGACTAAAACGCGGTAATGCGTTATTGGGCAGTGCAAAAGATCTCTCCGACCAATTGACTTACTTTGAAACAGACTTTTTTGACTTCATTAAAGAGGCCGAGGAATTTACCAAAGAGTACGTAACGGAATTAGAGCTAGCCCAATATGCCCGCTAGGAAAAATTAACATTCAATTATTGCCTAACATCGCTTTAAGCGCGTCAGACTTAAATTCCCTGTGATACAAAATTCCAATTACCACAATCGTGGAGACCATGAATAACCATGAATTAAGAAACCAAGGTAATACTGACAACCCAAAGTAATAAGCTCTTAAGCCATCATTAAACGTATTTGAAGCAGTGCTAGCCATACGTGCTCCACGTTGCACAAACTCTTCGACTATCTGGCTATCAGCATCCGTTTCAGGCGCTGCCCCCACCATTACTGAGCAGAAAAAATGTTGCCTCAAGGACCAAGTAAATTTAAAAAATGCATAAATAAAAATCGCAAGAAGAAGGACGATTTTACAATCCCAGGCGAACGTATCGTTTTTAACTGCGAACGGCAGATCAGCGAGTATTTCAATGGCGCGGTCAGTGGTGCCTAGAAGAGCTAGAAGCGCTCCTAGTATAAGAATAGTCGTTGACGCAAAGAATGTCGCACCATTTGACAACGTAAGAATGATATTCGCATCGACAATCTTAAGATCCCTCCGAATAGTGCCACGCCACCAATCCTCTCGATAACGCACCATCACGCTCATCAAGCTCGGCATCCCATTGTTAGCCGCACGCCGAGCGAATTTAGCGTAGCCCACCCACCCAAAATAAAATACTGCGATTGCCAAATAGTCAACGACAGTAAATGAAAGGCTACCAATTGTCATAAATGATCCCGATTCGTTATTACGCCTGTCTAACTCATTGTTTCGACGAATTTCTAGAATTACAACATATACTTATATTAACGTTATACTACGCGAAAGAATTCGGTTAGGAGAGGCTTACATATGGGTTCAGAACATACAGAAAAACTCATCGTTGATGAGGCAGTACTACTGAGAACAGACAATGATGGTATCGCCACACTCACACTCAATCGTCCCGATGCATACAACGCGCTTTCAGAAGAGCTATTGGCAGCGCTACAAAGTGAATTAGACGCCATTAGCCATGATCCAAAGGTTCGCGTGGTGATCCTTGAAGGAAGCGGTGCCGCATTTTGTGCTGGGCACGACCTAAAGCAAATGCGCGCGAACCCATCTAGAGAGTATTACGATTCATTATTCAATACCTGCAGTCAGTTCATGCTGACTGTCATGCGGATCCCACAACCGGTAATCGCTAAAGTGCATGGCATTGCGACTGCGGCTGGGTGCCAACTGGTCGGAACTTGTGATCTCGCTATCGCATCTGACAAGGCTCGGTTCGCCACATCTGGAATAAACTATGGCTTGTTTTGCTCCACCCCTGCCGTTGCTGTCTCACGAAATATTCATCGAAAAAAAGCAGCAGAACTTCTATTCACCGGTGAATTTATTGATGCGGCTACAGCTGAGTCGCTCGGCTTAATCAACAAGTCTGTTTCTGCAGAAAATTTAGACGATACAGTACTAAAGATGGCAAACTCGATAATTCGTAAGTCGGCTATTGCCGTTGCAACTGGCAAAAGAATGCTGTACCGACAAATGGAAATGGGCATTGATGACGCATATAAATTTGCCGCAGAAACTATGGCCTGCAACATGATGGCATTTGATGCAGGCGAAGGAATAGACGCCTTCATTGAAAAACGCTCAGCGAAGTGGAAACACGTCTAATTAAGCTTTCCTCTCAGCATGAAAACGGCGCCACTCGAAGCAATAAACGACACTTGTGATACATAAAGTCGCTAATAGAACAAACCAAATCACTTGAGAGAACCATTCGTTGTAAAACAAATCAGCAGCCTGTCCTATAGCAACTCCAATAGCTAAAAATGCGAAGGCTGCATGTGATTTTCCCCACGAATTGGGCGTAATAGGATTATCCCTCAAATTGCTGTCAAGCAACCCAGCACTCAGCATAGCAACATCCCTCAAAACTAGCGGCACTCCGATCCACATCGGCAGCAGGCCATCCCATACCAGAAAAGATGCAGACGTGATGACTAGTAACTTATCAGCGACCGGGTCAAGTAGCGTCCCCGCTTGAGTAATCGCATTAAATCGGCGAGCTATATAACCATCAAGACCATCCGATAAACCCAAGACTAAAAAAAACCAAAACGCCAGTTGATAATCATGACTAGACAATAGAATTGCCAGTAAGGGAACAGACAACAATCGCCCGAGAGTAATGACATTCGGAAGTGCACTTATCATCGCGACTCCTAAACAACGACGCAAACAGAAAAATTTGCGAAGGGTCAGATACTTATAGCTAGTCGTTTGAATGTATCCCTAGTTAATCCCAGAATCAAGTTTTTTGCGATAAGTCTAGAATCAAGTTATTTAATTTGGCCACGAATGTCGCAGGATCGTCCAATGTTCCACCATCAGCTAACATCGCTTGATCTAGGACGATTGAGCTCCAATCTGAAAAACGGTCTTGGTCTTGCTCGTTTGCCATTTTCTTTACGATAGGATGATTGACGTTAATCTCTAGAATCGGCTCAACGGCAGGCACTTCCTGTCCCGCCGCCTTTAGCATTCTCGATAAATTCATACTCATCTCATCTTCATCCGACACCAAACACGATGGAGAGTCAACGAGTCGACTTGACACACGCACGTCCTTGACTCTACCTGTTAATGATTCCTTAACACGCTTCATTAAATCGCTACTGTCTGGACTATCATCCTCATTTGTCTTACCTTCAGCAGAATCATCAATTGAGCCCAAATCAAGAGAACCTTTAGCCACCGAAACAAGTTTTTTTCCATCAAATTCCTGGAGATTAGACACAGCCCACTCATCCACACGGTCAGAAAGTAAAAGAACTTCGATGTCTTTTTTATTAAAGATTTCAAGATGAGGACTTGATTTCGCTGCAGCGTGAGTCTCGGCAGTTATATAGTAGATCTTATCCTGCCCCTCTTTCATGCGCGCAACATAGTCGTTTAAAGCCACTATTTGATTGGCGCCACTGTCTGCGGTACTCGAAAACCGTAACAATTTAGCAATGCGCTCTTTGTTGCTGTAATCTTCTCCAACCCCTTCCTTAAGCACAGGACCAAACTCATTCCAAAAATCAGTAAACTTTTCCTGTTGATTCTCGGCCATGTCCTCAATCATGCTCAACACTCGGTTAACACATCCCTTACGAATCGCCTCTACATCTCTCGATTCCTGTAATATCTCTCTCGAGACGTTTAACGGGAGGTCTGAGGAATCCACAACACCCTTAATAAACCGAAGGTAGCCTGGCAGCAATTGTTCCGCATCTTCCATGATAAATACACGACGAACGTATAACTTCAATCCACGCTTGTGCTCTCTATTCCATAAGTCATAAGGCGCCTTGCTCGGAACATACAATAACTGAGTGTATTCGCTTTTACCCTCTACTCGCGCATGCGCCCAAGCTAGGGGTTTTTCCATATCATTAGAAATATGCTTGTAAAAATCCTGATACTGTTCATCTGTTACTTCACTCTTTGATCGCGACCATATTGCTGAGGCCTGATTGATTTGATCAGACTCGTCTTGAATAACATATTTGCTTTCTTTCTCATCCCACTCTTCTTTTGGCATAAAAATTGGAAGATTAATATGGTCTGAGTAACGCTGTGCAATTGTTTTAAGACGGTACCCCTCGAGCAAATCGTCCTCATCCGCTCTCAAATGAAGAATGATTTGTGTACCACGGCTGGTCTTGGACACGGTTTCCACTGTAAAATCGCCCTCCCCCGCAGACTCCCAACAAACCGCTTCGGACTCGGGTAGGCCGGCTCGTCGCGAAATTAACGTTACTTTATCCGCCACGATAAATGATGAATAAAACCCCACGCCGAATTGTCCAATTAATGTGGCATCTTGTGCTTGGTCTCCAGTGAGTTTATTAAAGAACTCTTTCGTCCCAGATTTGGCAATTGTCCCTATATTCTGAATCACTTCATCTCGAGACATTCCAATTCCATTGTCTGAGATGGAAACAGTTCGTTTTTCTCGATCGACAGAAATGTCTATTTTTAAATCTCCATCATCACCCATAAGCGAGGCATCCGTTAATGATTCAAAACGAAGCTTGTCGCACGCGTCAGAAGCATTGGAAATGAGCTCTCTTAAAAATATTTCCTTGTTGGAATACAAGGAATGAATCATAAGTTTTAGCAGCTGACTGACTTCAGTTTGAAAACCGAGCGTCTCTTTAGAAACAGAATCTGACATTACATATCACTCCATTAAGATGAATTTTTTACGTTATTGGTCAACGAGATGGGGGCAAGAATAGAGAATTCAAGCCCCCAAAGGTTCCTCACACTTAGTTTGTGCCCTCTAAACGGATTTTTTAAGGAACTGTTCAGCCCACAGCAATGCGATGATCGTTTTTGCATCCTGTATCTGCGCATTCAGGCTCTGTTGCAGCAGCACTCCCATGGACACTTTAGAAGTCTCCAGAAACTCTTCGTCATCTAATTGTTGCTTACAATAGGTCAGATCGCGAGCTAAGTATGCGTATATCAACTCATCCGAATAACCAATACAAGGCATTAAACTGCCAATAAAGTCCCAACGGGTAGCTTTGTAACCTGTTTCCTCTAACAGTTCTCTACGCGCCGCAATTGCCGGATCTTCTTTTTCGTCAATTTTTCCAGCAGGAAGTTCAAGCATGTGCTCTTTGACAGGATAGCGGAACTGCCTTTCTACTAGCACGGTTCCATCTTCAAACAAAGGGACAATTACCGATGCTCCAGGATGAACCACGTACTCTCGAGTCGCCTCATGGCCGCTGGGTAGACTCACCACGTCCTCGCGGACCTGAAGCATTTTTCCGCTGTAGACTAAACGAGAATTAAGCTGCTTTTCAGTAAAGTCTTGAGTCATACATCAAAAAGTTCTGACCGAACTAGCGATGAGTGATTCGCAAAGAGAGAGCAACCATCCAGGAAACAGCCCCAAACCTAGCAACAACAAACCATTCACACCGAAAATAATTAATCCAGTACGATAAGTCACCACGTTATCTGACTGTTCATTCGCGCCGAAGTACATAATTTTTACAACCCTCAAATAATAGAATGCCCCAACCAGAGATGACATAACAGCAAGCACAGCAAGTGCGACATAACCTAAATCTACAATCGCTTGTATTACAAATAGCTTCGCCCAAAAACCTACGGTAGGTGGTATTCCTGCCATAGAAAATAGAACAATCATTAAGAGGAAGGCACACCAAGGATTACTTTGGCTCAAGCCACTCAAATCACTCAACTCTTCAGCCTCAAAGCCGTCTCTAGATAACAACAAAATTACCCCAAACCCACCCAGTGCCATCAAAACATACGTCAAGATGTAAAACAGTGCTGCGCTATAGCCCGTGATAGACCCTGTCATGAATGCAACCAATAAAAATCCCATATGCGCTATTGTTGAATAAGCCAACATTCGCTTAAAATTGGTTTGCGCAATGGCCACTAAGTTACCAATCACGAGGGATGCGACCGCGAGAACGGTGAGCATTTGGCTCCAATCCTGATGAAGGGATGGATGCCCTAGAGCCTCAGCAAGCAAACGCAACACAAAGGCAAAAACTGCAATTTTTGGTGCTGTCCCGATTAACAAAGTAACAGAAGTCGGCGAGCCTTGATAAACATCGGGTACCCACATATGGAATGGCACAGCCCCGAGCTTAAATCCAATACCGACAATTAAGAACACCACACCAAGCCGAAGCAAAGTCTCATCGGCATCCTCCGTAAGAATCGCAGATACAATCGCCTCTATATTCAAATTTCCAGTCGCGCCATAAATCATCGACATACCGTAGAGCAACATGCCGGAGGCTATAGCCCCTAATATAAAGTACTTAATGGCAGCCTCAGAACTGCGTCCGGAATCACGCTGGAGGGCAACCATGGCATACAAACTTAAACTCAAAAGCTCAAGACCCAGGTATAAACTCAAAAAATGATTAGATGAAATCATCACCATCATTCCCAACGCCGCAAACAATGTCAGCGAAAAGTACTCACCTCGATGAAGACCACGCGGTAACAAATAGTTTTTTGAGTAAACAAGACCGACGGCAATTAGTACGCATAGAAATGACTTCAAGGTTGCACCAAGGGCGTCTGAAACAATCAACCCATTCATAATCACGCGTGGGTCCGCATCATAAAAGAACCACGGCAAAATACTCGTTATGACTAAAACCATCAAGGACAAGAAGAACGTAACATCACGTCTCTCCTCACTTAGAAATAAGTCGAGTAGTAAAATAACGCTCACCCCCACGAGTAGAAAAATTTCAGGTGCAAGCGTATATAAATCTGATAATTGAAAGTCCATGTATGACGTATAAATCTTTTAAAATCGACTGCTTCCTCAGTTTTTTGATACCGAGGCAAGCTCTAAAATTGTAGACACCGATACGCCGATCACATCTGTAAACGGCTTGGGATAAAGCCCTACCCCGATAACCACTAGCGCTAGAACGAACAACATAGTGAACTCACGTGTATTAACGTCCTTCAATCCAGCTATTTTTTCACTTCCCACATCCCCAAAGACCACTCTCTTGTACATCCAAAGTGTGTAAGCAGCACCAAGTATAAGGGTCATTGCTGCAGCGAATGCAAACCAAAAATTACTAGCCATCGCACCCATGATGACAAGAAACTCGCCAACGAACCCACTTGTTCCAGGTAATCCCGCGTTCGCCATTGCAAAAACCAGAAAGAGCGCTGCAAACATGGGCATAGAATTAGCGACCCCACCGTAATCTGATATTTCTCTTGAGTGCAACCGATCGTATAGTACGCCAACGCAGAGAAACAAAGCTGCAGAGATGAATCCATGGGACACCATTTGAATAACAGCCCCTTGCATCCCTTCGGAATTGAATATAAAAATGCCCAGAGTAACAAATCCCATATGGGAAATGGATGAATAGGCGATAAGCTTTTTCATATCTTTTTGAATGAGCGCTACGAAGCCAATATATACAATGGCAATCAAAGAGAGCGTGATCACA
>QXZO01000027.1 GCA_009886305.1 Betaproteobacteria bacterium | reverse complement strand
AAGAGACAGGGGAAATATATATTATAATACCCTTGAGATTGAGCGTGGGGCTCATGTTGCGGGGAACTTGGTCCATGAAGTTCCGGCAACAAATGTAAGCGCTATTCAGCAGAAGAACAATGCTGATGGTAAGCAAGATTCGACCCCCAGTACAGGCAAAAATTAACTTACAAGGAAAAATAGACAACTAGAACCGCGTCCGGTTCATTGTTGCGGAGCACTTATGTCAGGAATTCAAACATACACACCTACGGCGTTGGAAGTTACCGACCGAGCTGTGGCTAAAGTGCAGAGCTTAAAGGCCGAGGAAGATAATGAAGAGCTCAAGCTCAGAGTTTTTGTAACCGGCGGAGGTTGTTCTGGATTCCAGTATGGGTTCTCTTTTGAAGAAGGCATGGCTGAAGACGATACTCCGGTCAGTCGTGATGGAGTGACAGTATTAATTGATTCTTTAAGTTTTCAATATTTAGCAGGATCCACCGTTGATTATGAGGTTGGATTAATGGGTTCTCGATTTATCATCACCAACCCCAATGCGTCCACTACCTGTGGATGTGGAGCCTCGTTCTCTATTTAACTTGTTCGATTAGACTTCAGGGTAAGTAGAGCCCACCTAAGACTACCGCTTTAGATGCTCCTGTTACTGACGGAAGATTTCCGACCTTCTTTTCTACGCGCTGTTTAGCAAGCCAAGCAAATGCGCAGGCTTCTACCCAGTCGGGGTCAAGACCAATTTCGGATGTTAAATTAATTTCTGGAAGATTACGGGTAGATAAACTGAGATTCAGTTCGCTGATTAATTTTGCATTGTGTACACCTCCACCGCAGGCAAAAATTCCGTCTATTGGCGCGGAGATAGAGGCCATACCTTGAGCGATGGTCTCGACGGTAAATAGAGTTAAAGTTGATTGGATATCTTCAGGTGATAAAGGATAAGACCTAACTTGTTTTTCTAGCCACGCTAAGTTGAAATCTTCTCTTCCTGTACTTTTTGGTGGCGTTAAATCAAGGAATCGATGTTGCATTAATTGATTGAGTAGAGGTATGGAAGGAGTTCCGCTGGAGGCCCACTCACCTCCATTATCATATGGCTCCCCTCTATTTTTAGAGCACCATCCATCAAGAAGTATATTCCCAGGGCCAGTGTCAAAGCCTTGGCACTTACCGTCTGGATATAAGATTGTAATATTCGAAATCCCGCCAATATTCAAAATGATTCGCACTTGCTCAGAATGACTGAATAGTGATTTATGAAATGCCGGAACTAGAGGCGCGCCCTGCCCTCCAAGTGCCATATCTGCGCGCCTAAAATCGGCTACAACAGAACATCCAGTTTGGGCTGCAATTAAATTAGGATTACCAATCTGCTGACTAAATCCGTTTTTTATGCCGGGTGGCTGATGACGCACTGTTTGGCCATGAGAACCTATGGCTTTAACTTGGCTGGCCGTAATATTTAGCTTTGACATGAGTGCTAGGGTAGCTTGCGCAAATAACTCCCCAATTTCGTTATCAGTTTGACTGTAGAGTAGAACGTCGTCGATTCCTGGCTCAGAAAGTCCTAGAATCGCTTTTTTTAAGGTAGCAGGAATGTCATGGCTATGAGTGCCTAATAGCCTAAGGTTGTCTTGACCAAAGCTTACGGCGGCAGCATCAACCGAATCAATGCTGGTGCCAGACATGAGCCCAATGTAGATATCAGGCGCGGTCATAATTTGTGATCAATTGGCATTTGATGAATTGCCTTCCACCAATGCTAACTGTGACTTATCTTGGTACTCAGCCAACTGAGACAACATAGGTTCGACTGTCTGTCTAAAGGCCACCCTTTCATTTGCGGTGATAGGTCTTGCCTGGGGCAGTTTTACCGTACGGGGATTGCGATGGACGCCATTAACTAAGAATTCATAGTGAAGATGGTTGCCGGTGGAGTAACCAGTTGACCCCACTGTACCAATAAGTTGACGTTGTTTTACAGTTTGGCCTCTGCGCACTTTTCTTTTATTTAAGTGCAAGTACTTGGTTACGTAGGTTTGGCCGTGTTGTATAAACACGTAGTTACCATTGTATTTACTAAATCCTGACTCGATGACTTTGCCTGCGCCGGCTGCATAGACTGGTGTACCCCTTGGTGCTGAATAATCCACGCCGCGGTGGGCTTTGATCTTTTTGTGTATAGGATGTTTACGGCGTAAATTAAACCCTGAACTAATACGGAAAATATCTAAAGGGGTTCGCAAGAATGTTTTGCGCATGCTAAACCCTTCGGGGGTGTAGTAATCACTCTGGCCTTTTTTGTTAGTGTAGCGAACAGCATCAAAGGTCTTCTTTTGATTTGTAAAAGACGCGGCGATAATATTGCCCACACCTAACTTTTCTCCATCGATGAAGCGATCTTCGTAAAGCAGTGAATATGAGTCTCCTGGACGAATGTCAAAAACAAAATCAATATCCCATCCAAAGATATTAGCCATTTCCATTATGAGCTTGTCAGGCAAGTTGGCCTCTTTGCCTGAAAGGTAGAGAGAGTCTTTAATTACCCCTTCTCTGTAACTCAATAGAATTTCGGGTTCTCGCAGTCGCTTTTCAGCTTGATACTTATTTCCTTGGCGGGTGTAAACATACTTTTCGAGAGGGGACTTTACATAATGCACCTGAAGCAGATTCGAGTCTTTGTCCGTTCCAAAACGCAAAGATTCGCCGGGAAAAAGATTTCGCAGCAGTTTTCCTTTAGGCGAAGTTGAAATTTCATGGACATCCTTAGCAGAAAATTTAGCACGTAAGAAAAGGGTGGATAAATTATCTCCCTTGCCCACTTCCTCTGACCTCCAGTGGAGATCGATCCGGTTGTTAACAATCTCCAACGGCTCAAATTCGATCGGGACCAAAATAGGTTCTGTAACCAATTTAGTCCGATCAGGTTCATCTTCAGGCACCACAGAAAGGATGGCTAAAAGTGTGAAAATACCACCGATGAATAATAAATTACGGCGCGGGAAGTTCCGAGTAAAAAACAGAATTCGATTAGCGACTTTTTGCGTTTTTTTGACCACCGTAACCCACCGCCAATAGTAAACTAGCCAGAGTTTAGCGTGATTGATTAGGAAGATACAATATCGTGAGTCAGTAAAGGCATCACAAGTGAATGAGATTAAGTTGAAAAATGGTCTTAACCTTCACTATATCTGTTAAACTAACCAGTAATTACAGGCGCTCGACTAAAGCGTTATCGATCAATCAATCTAAGTATTAAAAACGAATGAAGATAAATCTCACTGGAAATCAGTTAATCGAAGAATTAACTCAACGTGGACTTGTAGCGCAGTATTCTGGCGATCAAGATCTATTGAAACATCTTGACGAGTCGCGAACGCTTTATTGTGGTTTTGACCCTACTGCAGATAGTTTGCATATAGGTAGCTTGGTCCCTTTGCTGGTTTTGAAGCGATTTCAGGATGCAGGGCATAGACCGATAGTCTTGGTGGGAGGCTCCACCGGGTTAATTGGTGATCCTAGTTTTAAGGCTGAAGAGCGCAAGCTAAATAGCCCTGAAACAGTTGCTGGCTGGGTTGATAAACTAAAACGTCAAACAAGTCAGTTTGTAAATTTTGACGACCAATCACCCATAGCCGCGAAGGCCGTCAATAATTTAGATTGGACTGCCGGTGTCGACGTTTTGGATTTCTTGAGAAATGTTGGCAAACACTTCTCCATTAATGCAATGATCCAGAAAGAGTCAGTGAAGCAGAGATTAGATAGAGAGGGAGCAGGTATCTCGTTCACTGAGTTTTCTTACTCTTTGCTTCAAGGATGGGACTTTGCTGAGCTCAACCGCCGATACGATTGTACTTTGCAAATAGGTGGCAGTGACCAATGGGGCAATATAGTAAGTGGTATCGACTTAAGTCGCAGACAAAATCAATCTCAGTGTTTTGCATTGACAGTGCCTCTAGTGACAAAAGCAGATGGCTCGAAATTTGGCAAAACAGAATCAGGGACGATATGGCTCGATGCTACAAAAACCTCGCCTTATAGTTTCTATCAGTTTTGGCTAAATGTTGCTGACGCAGACGTGTATAAATTTCTTCGCTACTTTACGTTTTTATCCTTGGCTGAGATCAGTGATATTGAAATCGAAGACAAAGCAGCTTCGGGTCGTCCGAAGGCGCAAGGAATATTGGCTCGTGAAGCGACCACCCTGGTTCATGGTGATGACGGCCTCAATGCTGCCTTGCGGATAACTGAAGCTATGTTTAGCGGTGAGCTCTCGGATTTGTCTGAGCAAGATTTTGAGCAGCTCTGTCAGGACGGGCTGCCCAGCTCTTCCTTGTCTGATTTGGACCTGCAAGATAAACCCCTGACTAATCTCCTGGTGGAGGCTGGTATGGTGAAATCTGGCCGGGAAGTTAAAGATGCGCTCAGTCGAAATTCAGTATTGATTAATGGGCAAGCTAAAGGCTTGGAAGACAATATGCGAACTGCCGATCTTTTCCCTCCCAGAGGTGGGATCTATGACCGCTATTATCTCGTCAAATTAGGCAAGAAAAAATATCATTTATTTCAGCGCATTTAACGCGTCAGACCCTTAGGTTTTGTGGGACTTCAAAATAAATATAAATACTTGTTGACAGTACTCCGTCTGTCTGTAGAATGCGCGCTCCTACTGGGGGGCAGGCAACATTGCACTACAGTAGTAAAGGGAACGACTAATTAATTTTATTTATTTCTTTTAATCGGTTGACAAGCAAATCTTTGCCGCTAGAATGCGCGCTCCCAACAGCAATGTTCGGAACCGAAACAAGCGTCAAGAAATGTTAGTGAAAAGAATCCGTAATAATTCTCTTCAATCTGTTGACAAAGGGGCCCGCATCTATAGAATACGCGTCCCGCTCTTAGTAGCGAATGCTCTTTAAAAATATAATCAAGCAATGCGTGTGGGCACTTGCTAGTTGATATTGGATAATTAAATATCATAAGCAAGTGACTCATCGATTCATTTATGAATGTGATTTGTACAGTTTTATGAAACTGAGATTTTGAATGGTAAAGCAAGTTTTGCGTAACCGTTCCCTCT
>QXZO01000026.1 GCA_009886305.1 Betaproteobacteria bacterium | reverse complement strand
CCGTAATGGCAGAGGCCGGCTCACAAAATATGCCTTCCGATTCAGCGAGCACCTTTTGAGCGCGCAAGATTTCCTCATCAGTACATTCTTCAAACCAACCCATTGATTCCTTTTGAGCAGCCCACGCCAAATCCCAAGATACTGGATGGCCAATTCGTATAGCGGTAGCAAGCGTCTCTGGTGAATCTACCATTTCGTTCCTAAGAAACGGGGCCGCTCCTGACGCTTGGTATCCAACTAACGTTGGCCTTTTTGTGCTAATGACATCACCCTTAAAAGCACATTGTCCATTACAAAGATTACAACTGCCGCACTGCTGACCTGATGCCTCACTGTAACCAATCCAATGAGCGGAAATGTTACCAGCATTTCCAACTGGCATTACATGATAATCAGGGGCATCACCAAGCGCTTCGATTACCTCAAAAGCAATTGTCTTCTGACCTTGTAGCCTATATGGATTGATCGAGTTGACTAGGTTCAAAGGCATGCTAGAGGAAAGCTCTTGTACAAGCCGCATCCCGTCATCAAAGTTACCTCTGATCTGTATGACAGTTGCCCCGTGCATCATCGCTTGCGATAGCTTACCAAGCGCAATTTTTCCTTCAGGAATTAAAACAAAACTTTTAATACCTGCACGCGCAGCATACGCTGCCGCAGCGGCAGAGGTATTACCCGTGGATGCGCAGATGATCGCTTTCGCACCAGACTCCACTGCTTTTGTGACCGCCATGGTCATACCTCGATCTTTGAACGAACCCGTCGGGTTTAAGCCCTCGAACTTACAAAATATCTTGTGCTCCCAACCTAACTTACCAGGTAAATTTTTTAACTCTATAAGTGGCGTGTTCCCTTCATTTAACGAAATAACTCTCGTGGAATCCTCTACGGGAAGCCGGTCTCGGTACTTTTGTATCAAGCCCGTGTAATGATGATTGTTCATAAACTCACTCTAAACTGTATTTATTAAAAACGCGACACCATCAAAATGCCTCAATACGAAGACGCGCAGGTGTGTCATAGATCGCCTCAAGCGCGCTGATTTTTTCTGACGCATGATTGATCGAACTTTCTTTGGTTTTATGCGTAAATATAACGATATCAACACCTTCGTCATTAACATGTGATTCACGTTGACGCATCGCCTCAATAGACACAGAGTAGTCTGCCAAGATTCCTGCAATATCAGACAATACCCCAGGTTCATCTCGAACTCGCAAACGAAGATAAAAGCACGACTCCACCTCACCCATATCTAAAATGGGAACTTCGCTTAAGCGTTCTTCTTGAAAAGCTAAATGAGGCACGTGCGTAGTCATATCGGCCTCTTGCAGGCGAACAACATCAATCAAATCAGCGATCACAGCCGATGCTGTTGGCTCTGCTCCAGCACCCGCACCGTAATAAAGTGTTGGGCCGACAGCGTCACCTTGAACTAATACCGCATTCATTGGCCCGTCAACGCTTGCAATAACGCATTTGTTGGACACCAATGTGGGGTGCACCCGCATTTCAAAACCACCAGCCCTGCGTTTGGTAATCGCAAGAAGCTTAACTCGATATCCAAAATCTTCTGCGGCCCGAATGTCAGCTTCAGTTAAATTCGTAATTCCTTCGCAATAAACTTTTTGAGGCTGAATCGATATGCCAAAAGAAACAGCCGCAATGATAGCTAATTTTTGTCCCGCATCAATACCTTCAATATCAAAAGTTGGGTCTGCTTCCGCATAACCTAATCGCTGAGCGTCTGTTAATGCTTCCTGAAAAGATATCCCCTTGTCACGCATTTCCGAAAGAATGAAGTTAGTCGTTCCATTTACGATACCTGCGACTGAATCGATACGATTCGCTGCGAGCCCTTCACGTAAAGCCTTGATGATCGGGATGCCGCCAGCTACCGCGGCCTCGTAAGCGACGACAGATCCATTCGCTTTTGCTTGAGCAAACAACTCATTTCCAAATTCTGCTATCAGCGCCTTGTTCGCCGTGACCACCGGCTTTAATAAGGCAACTGATTCCTCGATAAGTACTCGCGCTGTTGTTGTGCCACCGATTAATTCAATAACAATATCGACATTTTCATCACGAACAACATCAAGTGGATCTTGATAGACTTTAACTTGTGAACCAAGAAATTTTGAAGCTTTTTCAACGTTGCGCGCGCTAGCTGAAACAACAACAATCTCTCGCCCCGTCCTTCTAGAGATCTCTTCGCGATTTCTTTGAAGGACCTCAAATACACCTCTGCCGACGGTACCAACGCCAACCAATCCTACCCTTACCGTCTTCATAAAATAAACTCCGAATTACTAAACTCTCGTTAGTGAATTACTTGCATTATGGTCATTTAACGACCTTCAACTCCCTAGCCTGTCTCTGGCCCGAGGCGTCCCGCACCCCATCCTTTCTGAACATATCTTTGATCCCTCGAATGGCCTGTCGTATACGTTCTTCATTTTCAATCAGCGCCAATCGAACATGGTCATCTCCATATTCTCCAAATCCAATACCCGGCGCTGCGGCGAGCTTTGCTTCTGTAAGTAATCTTTTCGAAAACTCCAATGAGCCTAGATCCTTATAGTGATCTGGTATTTTGGCCCAGATATACATTGCAGCCTTCGGTGTGGCAACATTCCACCCACACTCATGGAGCCCTTTGACCATTACATTACGTCGGTTCTCATACGTCTTTCGAATATCTTCTACACAATCCTGAGGTCCCTCTAAAGCGACGATTGACGCAATCTGAAGTGGCGTGAAGGTTCCATAATCGTGATAGCTCTTGATTCTCGACAACGCAGAGACTAAGTCAGGATTCCCCACCATATATCCGATACGCCATCCCGCCATGTTATAGCTTTTGGACATCGTAAAAAACTCCACCGCTATGTCCTTAGCTCCTGGCACCTGTAATATCGAGGGCGCCTTGTAATCGTCAAAAACGATATCGGCATACGCCAAATCATGAACCACATAAACCCCGTGCTCTCTCGCAATTTCCAAAAGCTTTTCAAAAAAGGATAAATCGACACATTGAGTAGTCGGATTACCCGGAAAATTCACGATGATCATCTTCGGCTTTGGAAATGACTCCTTCAGCGCCCTCTCTAACTCTTCAAAGAAATCCACGTCTGGCGTATTTCTGACGTGACGAATATCTGCCCCGGCAATTACTGGGCCGTATATGTGAATGGGATAACTGGGATTAGGGACCAATACGATATCCCCCCTGTCTAAGGTAGCTAGTGCTAAATGTGCAATACCCTCCTTCGAGCCAATCGTGACAATAGCTTCAGTCTCAGGGTCCAGGTCTACGTCATACCGATCCGAATACCAATTCGAGATCGCCTGGCGTAACCGAGGTATACCTTTTGACACAGAATACCCATGATTAGCTGGACGTCTTGCAGCTTCGACTAACTTCTCAACAATGTGAGGTGGTGTTGGTCCGTCAGGATTCCCCATCGATAAATCGATAATATCCTCGCCTCTTCTCCGAGCCGCCATCTTAAGCTCACCCGTAATATTGAAAACATATTGGGGTAGCCTCTTAATTCGAGAAAATTCAATCGACATACGAGATAAATAGGATTTATAAAAGGAAAATTTCTGACTTTGTCATAATAAGAGGGCAAGTTTAACTTATATGACCTAGTGCGGCAAAAAGAATGATCAGGAACGTAAGCTCAATTACTTAAATACAACATATGAAAATAGCTTCCCAAGATAATCTGGATATCATAACAATCACCCAAGTCTCAACGACACATGTAGATGTAGGAGACATTCAGTTCACCCAACCCTTTTTTGTAGGAACGAGTCATCCTGCGACATCGTGGGAAACTGATTCCGACATAATCACGATAAATACCATCGAAAAACTTCCTCTTGATTATTACGAATTATTACTTTTAGGCACGGGCGATCTGTACGCTCGGCTCGATAATGAATGCATGAGATTTTTGAGTAAAACAATTCCTTTTGAGGTTATGACCACGATATCCGCATGCAGGACTTTCAATATTGTCGCTGGCGAGAGCAGAAAAGTACTTTTAGCCGGGCTCCTAAACTCGAATGACAAAATCGTAGAATGAGTATCTATCTACACAAAATACTACCACTGCTGATTTCACCACTATTTCTGTTTATTGCGCTTGTACTCTTTTACGCCCTCAGATTACGTTTAAAAGTACTCTTTGTGGGTGCCGTGATGTTAAGCATTCTGAGTACGCCAATCACTTCTCATTTGTTTTGGCAACAATTAGAGTCAGGATATTCACTGAAATCACCAAAAAATATAACGACATCAGATGCAATTGTCGTCTTGAGTGGAAGCGTTGGCGCCGTCTCCACGGAGGATGGTTTCATTTATGAGTGGAGTGACCCGGACCGATATTTCGGAGGCATCGCTCTGATGAAATTAGGTAAGGCACAAACGCTGATATTTACAGGTGGGAAACTGCCCTGGGATAGCAGCCCTCTAACTGAAGGGGAATATCTAAAAAGTAAAGCGATCGCTCAAGGCGTACCCGAAGAAAATATTCGCGTCACTCGAGCGGTACAAAATACAGCGCAAGAAGCAGATGCCGTTAAAGCGCTTCTGACTGACGAAGAGACTCAAATCACACTTGTAACATCCGCATTCCATATGCCACGAGCGCTTAAGCTTTTCGAGGCTACTAAAATCGAAGTGATAGCCTTCCCTGTGGATTTTAAGGCGCATAATAAAAACCTCACAATTATGAGTTTTATACCTTCGACAGGTGGACTAAATGGTACGTTTCAAGCATTAAGAGAATTTCTGGCTCGGCTCTACTACCGCATGAAAAGCTAAATGTTTTAGAATCCATCCCGAGACACCCATTACTTAAAACCTTAAAAAATCAAATCTCAACCTAATTAGACGATTGCAAACGAAATTTAGACAAGTGTGACTTATAAGCTAATGAATCCCTTACTCCACAAACTGCATCCTTATCCTTTCCAAAAGTTCGGTAAGATTCTCGCAGAAATAAAACCCAGTCAAAAACATTCCTTAATTCGCTTGTCCATAGGCGAGCCACAACACGAAACACCGAAAGTTATACTCGATGCATTATCAGAAAACCTAACTGACATCGCGTATTATCCGACAACTCAAGGATCTCCAGAACTTAGATCAACCATAAAAAATTGGATTGAAAATCGTTTTGGTATGACCGGCATTGATCCTGATAAAGAAATTCTGCCGGTAAACGGTACGAGGGAGGCATTATTTGCACTTGGTCAGGTTGTGTTACCACCGAACGAGTCTGATTCGGTAGTGGTCATGCCCAATCCTTTTTATCAAATCTATGAGGGCGCAGCTCTATTATCTGGAGCGACACCAAAATTCTTGAATTTGGGATCAACTGAATCTCAAGGTTGGCAACTCACACAATTACCTGCTAATGCTTGGAACCACACAAAGCTCCTCTATGTTTGTAACCCAGGCAACCCGACAGGGCATGTGATGCCCCTTTCAGAGTGGGAAGAATTATTTGAATTCAGTGATAAATATGGATTTATTATTGCTTCAGATGAATGTTATTCAGAAATCTATTTTGACGAGAGCACTCCGCCTTTAGGCGCAATAACCGCCGCAAAATTACTCGGTCGTGACTTAACACGCCTCATTGTCTTTGGCAGTCTTTCAAAAAGATCAAATGTTCCGGGTATGCGTTCTGGTTTCGTATGTGGTGATTCAGCGTTATTAAAACAATTCCTTCTATATAGAACGTATCACGGATCAGCTATGAGCCCAGCCGTCCAAAAAGCAAGCATTGCGGCTTGGAGTGATGAAACACACGTTATATTGAATCGCAATTTATATCGAGATAAGTTCGATTCGTTCATTAATACACTAACGCCCCACTGCTCGATTCAATATCCATCGGCTGGATTTTATGTATGGCTAAAAACACCCATAGACGACGTGGATTTTGCAAAGCAGCTCTATACAAAATGCGGCGTTGTAGTCCTGCCAGGCAGCTTAGTTGCGCGTGAAGCACATGGCGTTAATCCAGGGAAAAATCACGTTCGAATTGCGTTAGTAGCCGAACAAAAAGAAAGTGATGAAGCTGCACAACGCATGGTTAAACTCTTGTCTGCTGGTTTTGACTAGAATAGAGCGTTGGCCTTAACCCATTTATCGTTTTAACCAACTTGGAAAATACAATGAGCAACTTACAAACTATCATTGAAACCGCATTTGAAGCACGCGCTGACATCAACCACAACACCGTATCAAAAGAGGTGCGAGAGGCAGTAGAGCAAACAATTACAGACATCGATGACGGAAGACTTCGAGTCGCAGAAAAAAAAGATGACGATTGGATTGTTCACCAATGGATAAAAAAAGCCGTCCTATTGTCATTTCGAATATCGGATAACGAGATTGTACGAGATGGCTATACAAATTATTTTGACAAGGTTGATTCCAAATTTTCTTCGTATTCGGACGAAGATTTCCGAAAAGGTGGATTTAGAGTAGTACCTCCTGCAGCAGTCAGGAAAGGATCATTCATCGCAAAGAACGTGGTACTTATGCCATCATATGTAAACATTGGCGCCTACGTTGACGAGGGCACAATGGTAGACACATGGGCCACTGTTGGGTCTTGCGCTCAAATTGGAAAAAATGTCCATTTGTCAGGGGGTGTCGGAATTGGTGGCGTACTCGAGCCGCTCCAGGCAAATCCAACAGTTATAGAAGATAATTGCTTTATCGGTGCTCGCTCAGAGATCGTAGAGGGGGTCATTGTAGGTGAAGGATCTGTGATCTCGATGGGTGTCTATATCGGACAAAGCACTAAAATCTTTAATCGTGCTACAGGCGAAGTATCTTATGGACACATTCCACCTGGATCCGTAGTGGTCTCAGGAAATCTGCCTTCGAGCGATGGTAGTTGTAGCCTCTACTGCGCGGTGATCGTCAAACAAGTCGACGCTAGAACTAGAGCCAAGACCAGCATTAATGACTTACTCAGAGGTGATTGAATAAGCGATGAATGCATCTAAGCGCGCCAGGACCGATGAATATTGACAGTAATCTAGCGACAATAAGAGACCTTGTCCGATATGCCACTACGTTGTTTACGGAACAAAATATCGGCCTAGGTCAGGGTACGGAGAGTCATTTCGATGAGGCGTGTTTTTTAGTCTTAAGGACGTTGTCGCTGCCGTTTAATTCACTCGATGTTTTTTTAGACGCAAAACTAACGTCAACGGAAATCGAGCTCGTTCATAAAAATATCAATATACGAGCAAACGACCGTATTCCAGCCGCTTACATCCTTCAGGAAGCGTGGCTTCGTGAATATAAATTTTATGTCGACGAGGATGTATTGATTCCGCGATCACACATCGCAGATCTATTGTTCGACCAAATAGAGGTTTGGATTATCAGCCCAGACACCGTTAATAACATCCTTGACCTTTGCACTGGATCCGGATGTTTGGCGATCCTAGCAGCACATCAGTTTGAAGAAGCCACGATTCACGCAAGCGATGTTTCAAGCGCTGCGTTATCCGTTTGTAGCAAAAACATCGATTCGTATGAACTCACCGAAAGAGTCATTCCTACTCAATCGGACTTGTTTTCCAATATCAAACACCAGTTCGATTTGATTGTTTCAAATCCTCCTTACGTAGAAAATCAAGCAATGGATCAATTACCAGCCGAGTTTCTAAAGGAACCTCAAATCGCGCTTGCTGGGGGCAAAGATGGAATTGATCTTGTGCAAAAAATCATCACAGAGGCTCCGAACCACCTCACCGAAAACGGGATTCTAATCATGGAGGTTGGTAGAGATCGAGTAGCGATTGAAACGAAGTTTCCTCAAATCCCCTTCACTTGGATCGAGACTCAAGCGGGACGTGATTTTGTGCTTTTTGTTACCCGCGAGGATTTACGCCGAGGTTTAGGTGAATGAAGCCGATCAGCTTCGGTGTTTGATCGTGTATTTTTCGTGTTCCGAGACGATCTGACTTTAGGTCTTGCGGGTTGTGAGGCTCTCTCGTCATGCCGCGGTTTATCAGGTTTTCTGCCCCGAAATAATTTACGTTGATCATTATTGGGAGCAAGCACCTCCTCCTCAGGGGCGATGCCACATTGCTTCTCCAATTGATGTACTTCGTTTTCTTTTAACTCAAGCCATTTTCCTCGAGTCAAGCGAGGAGGCAACACAATACCTCCGAAGCGGATGCGTATCAAACGTGATACCTGATAACCCAGCGATTCAAACATTCTTCGAACCAATCGATTTCTGCCTTCCTTGACGATGACCCGATACCAACGATTGCGCCCCTCTCCACCAATGGCCTCACAAGCTTCAAATTGACCAAACCCATCAGATAATTCGACGCCAGACAATAAAAGTGCTGTCTGATCACTTGTTAACTCACCAAAAATACGCGCACTATACTCGCGCTCGGTGTCAAAACTGG
>QXZO01000025.1 GCA_009886305.1 Betaproteobacteria bacterium | reverse complement strand
TAAAACGTAGTGTCTAGATAAAAATATTAAGATAATCGATCCATAAAAAATACGGTATAAAACATGCGTAAAGTTTGTTTAATTATAGGCGCGGGTGCGGGAATAGGTATGGCAACGGCAAGAAGGTTCGCCAAAGAAGGGGACTATGTCTGTCTTGTGAGAAGAAGTAATCAAAAAGGTCTTGATAAATCTATTCACGAACTTACAACGAATGGCTACGAGGCAACTGGTTTTATAGTTGACGTAACGGTCCCAGATGATCTTGAAGCACTTGTCGAAAAAATAGAAACGGAAATCGGTCCAATTGATACGGCTGTTTATAACGTAGGGGCTCAAATTGGTGACCGTTATCTAGACAGCACAACACTTAAAGTCTTTGAACTAGGTTGGAAATTAGGCACATTTGGGCTATTTCGCCTTGCTAAAACACTGCTTCCCTGCATGGTGAAGCGTTCAACGGGTAGCCTCCTTGTTACCGGAGCAACTGCCTCAGTAAGAGGAAACGGCGGTCAACACTCGCATGCAGCCACAATGGCTTCGCGTCGAATGCTGTGTCAATCTTTAAATGCCGAGTTCGCACCTAAAGGTATACATATCGCACACATCGTAATTGATGGTCTTATCGATGCCCCAGACACGCTCGGAAAAATGTTGGGGGCCGAGGCGTTCGAAGAACTTAAACAACGAAAAGGCTACGAAAAAAATGGCTTGTTGGTTCCCGATCAAATTGCGGATAGCTACTTTCACCTCGCGCGACAACATCCTTCAGCATGGACACATGAATTAGATTTGAGGCCACATTCAGCACTACCTTGGTGGAACCACGAAAAGCTGGATTTATAGTCGACAGTTACTTTTCTAAAGGTAGGTTCTCAATCGTTTCCTTAAGGGGTTCGCCGTCTATCCACGTGGCTTTATACGATGCGCCGTTAGAAAAGGTATAAACACCCGTGCCATTCGGCGCGCCATTTTGAAAATTACCCACGTATTTTCCACCGCTTGAATAAGTCTGGCGGCCCCGACCGTGCTCCTGGTCATTTCGCCAGCGTCCCTCATAAATAGCACCATCAGCATATGTGTAGATTCCAAAACCTTCTTTCCGACCTTCCCTGTAACCACCTCGATAGTGATCACCGTTAATAAATTTCATAGAGCCGTGTCCATGAAACTGACCGAATTGATAAGAGCCCTCATACTTTGCCCCGTCTTGGTACTGCATAGCTCCTTGTCCATGGGGCATGTCATTTTTAAAGTGTCCGACGTAGATAGAGCCTGACAAGGGGTGTTCAGAACCGAATGTCATCTCGCCCTGCCCATCTTTCTTCCCCTGCCTGAATTCTCCATCGTACTTTGTACCAAAAGCGTCTTCGAGTATGCCCTCACCATGCGGTTTACCGTCAATAAAATCACCGATGTACGAAAAACTCTCTGCTTGGATCGCTCCTGTGCAGCTTGTCCAAAGCTCATGCTTATCGCCCACGCACTTTGATGCATCTTCCGCTTGAGCAACAGAGATAAAACACAACAACGTAACTAAAAATATTCTAAACCGCATAATTTCTAAATTTTAAATGGATCTCAAGCGGCCTCTGTATCTCCGCCAGCATCACGCCAGTCGGGGAATCCTCCAATATTTCGCACGTTCTCATAACCCATCTCCTTCATTGTTTTACCCGCTAGCGCAGCCTGACCACCCGCACCACAAACAAGAATAATCGTCGCATCTCTACTGAGCTGTGCATTATAGAAGGGGCTCTCAGGATCTGCGGCAAATTCCATAAAACCCCGTGGAATTCTCAAGGCACCATCAATAGTTCCAGAGTCGGCGACTGCCGAGGAGTCACGAACATCAATAAAAATAGCTGCTTTGCTTTTGTGTAGCTCAATCCCTTCCTCGACCGATACGCGCTCGACTAAAGCATTCGCCTCACTGAGGTAGTCCTTTGCATTTTTCATCATTTATCCTTTCATTAAATTTACACAAGTATTACATACGTAATCATAATTTAAGTTTACCGGTCTATTCTTCATTTTTAATTATAAAAATATTAAATAACGCAAATCCACCGAATCAATTAAATACCATGATTATAAAGCCCTGAGGTCTTGCGCGACTATGACTAGTGATAAACAGAACGACTTAAGTAACGTATCCGCAGGAGGTAAGATGATGTTTTATAAATCATTGATTGCCTCCTTAAAATCGGATAGCAACGGAAGCTAGATCTCCTCGGTTAATTCGGTAAAACGTTGTCCTATGAATTTCAAGAATGATTCGGACTGTCTTCCAGGGAAACCTATTGGCTTTACTATGCGTCCTGACCTGTAGTTTTCGAAACTAGTAGAACGATCCTAGGTGCCTTGTAGTGCTTTTGCTGGGCTATAACCTATTGAGGACGAATTTAAAACACTCGCACCCCTATCCGTGGAATAAGCATCCGGAAACATATATCCCGCTTAGTACAATTATGGATACCGCCTGTCTGTGTAAGCAACGATTACTCCGTCTCGTCCTTCAGACTCTCTTACTGCGCAACGAATACTAAATTGAAACAAAAAAGAAAGGACGGCTTGGATCAAAGCGATCCTCGCCGCCTGTCTTCAGGAGATAATGCTTGCCTTATCAATCTGGAAAAACCATGGCATCCTGGTTTTTTGCGTATGGGTCTTCGATTTCTCCAGAGGCGATCCGAGATCTCTCTGTTGCCCTAAGATAGGTGACAAGACTGATAATCTCGCTTTTATTCAGCATACTGCTAAACGCGCCCATTTTCCCGCCTCTACTTCCAGTCCGCGGTGTCCCAGAATAAATAGTTTCATATATTTCGCTGTTCGTATTCCCTCTAAACATGAACTTCCCGCAACTCACACAAGGCGCTCTGCCAGTGCCAACGCCCTGCCCACCATGACAAGCCGAACATTTTTCAGAAAATATCTCAGCCCCCTGTGTCACCACTTGGTTATCGGAAATCGGCACTTCAAGATCCAGGGGGTGCATTTTGTGGGGCTGGGCGCTTACGCCCGACACCACAGTTAGTAGACCAAGAACTAAAGTAAAAATACTGATTTTTTTCATATTTATTTTCATTTTTTTTGTACACTTGTAATGACCGACATTTGCTGACAAAGTTCATCGATACGCTGCATATTAGGCCATGCATTCACCCCAGAAAGCTAATGGGAACCTATCGGTCATTACTACGTCGAAATTTATTGCTAACAAGCGAGGTTATTGTGATTACTGTTTTTTATGACGATCAATGCGGGCTTTGCTCAAAGGAAATCCGAGTTTACAAGCTTGCAGACCAACGCGGTACCTTTAAATGGCAAGGTTTATCAGACCGAACGCTAGATCTTAAAGACGAAGATTTCGATCTCGTGGCAGCACTTGAGCGATTGCATGTTAAAGACGAGTCGGGGAGTATTCATGTGGGTGTCGATGCTTTCATCATAATTTGGAAGCATCTACCTAGATGGAAGGTTTTAGCCTTCATAGCCTCAATCTCGCCTGTTCATTGGATACTCAGCATCGGGTATCGATGGTTTGCGAAGAGAAGATTTAGGCAATTAACCCATTGTCAGGCCGCATTAAATGATCGAGTGAAAGAGTAAACCGGATAGAGCAAATTATCCTCAACAGGCAATTGAGTCTCTATAAACACTCAGATCAAACTAGAAATGCTAAGGTGCAACCTGATACACGTCGTTAGTAACGTACAAAGGTTTGTCGTTCTCATTAACAGGCTGGAGCGAGACCATTTTTCCGACCAAAACGGTACTGTTGAACCATCCATAACTCTCCGATTGAGTTCTAATCAATGGGTTCGTAATGAAGTAGCAATCTTCAGACGCGATCAACTCACCTGCTTGCCCCTTTGCAAGTCCAGTCTCATTTAAAAGAAATTTTCCTGAATAAGTCACTAGGAGCAGAGATTGGTCTTCCATTTTCATGGTTAATCGAACATCCAATTTAATGACGCCATTCGAGTACACCGTAGCCCACTCCCCCAGCTTGATCAATGATCTCACCCTGCGAACCAGCGGCCATTTTGACGACCCCTGATGGCACGTTAAAAATGTACCGATCGCCGACCACATAAGGCTGATCCAAATTCGCAGTTACGCTTATTTTTACAGTTGCTGATGGGCCTTCAATAATAAAATGTTCGCCTATTGCGTATGGTTAATCCAAATTAACTATGTAACTCATAACGTACTTAGTTTGACGGCGGTGAAATTTACTGAGTCCTAAGCAGCGAAACGAGGATAATTGCTGATATAAAACAACTAAACACTTTTATCGCTCGTGAAAAACGACTTCATTTTAAAAAAAATAATTATGTAGGCTCGCCATCAATATAAAACAGCATGTTTTTATTAGCTTATGAATTATATTGCCAATATCCATAACGAAATGCGGTGTATTGACAAGAATCGTGTGTCAGGAATCTAATGCGTTCTAGGTAAAGTATTTTGTGGAAACTGATCAATAGCTGTAAAAAAGAAAGACAAGAATTATCGAAGCGATTAAAACAAAATCCATATTATAAAAATAGCGTTATTCCATAATCAATGTCGCGAGAAAATAGAGACCTTATACTTCAGCGCTTCTCTTCAAAGCTTAACGCTGCGATTCTCCATAAATACGGCACCAAATTCAGTGCTGCTAACTTCGCGGACCAATATAATTTGCGCGCGAATGGCACCACCACAATCACAAGGCAAACTGCGCTTAGATGGACCTCCGGAAAAGGATTTCCAGATCCCGGACGACTATATGTATTGGTTGATTGGCTTGATCTGGATCTAAAACATATATTCCAGTCCGGCAACCATAAACAGATTAATTGAAACGTCGATAGCCCGCTCTTAATTTGTCCGGCGAGTTCTTCGAATCGAATTTATCATCTCTCATTGCCACAATCAAAATTGGCTCAAAGATAGCTGAGCCCCCCTCCTTAGGTGTACCCAACAAAATGACATCCGTCATTTTTCATCTCTCCTCATGATTAACTGAAAAAGATGATGCATCGAAGACAAATGAACAAACAATTTGATTCATGAATTTATGCTCTAATACAAAGCTAATTAATAACAGAACCTAGCTTTGAGAAAGTGAACAATGTTGAGCAACAAACTAATTAGCTTAAGTTTTTTAATCGGATTTTTAACAATCACATCAACAGCGTATTCCCAGACGAAAACTGCACAGGAGCTCGTTGGCGCATGCGCCCGGTGCCACGGAACTGATGGTAATTCCAGCTCCGGACAATACCCAAGCTTAGCAAGGCAAAATGAGGAGTACCTCATCAAGCAATTACATGACTTTAAGTCGGGAGCGCGATCTAACGGACAAATGTCACCTTTAGTTGGCGTTCTGAATGATGAAGACATTATTACTCTGGCAAAATTTTATTATGAAGAGCATATCGTAAGGCAACGAGGTATAGATGAAGATTTAGCGAAAACGGGCAAAGATATCGCGAAAACCCGCGGCTGCGCTGCATGTCACCAAGCAAATTATCGTGGTGCAGGGCCTATACCTCGCCTATCTCGTCAAAAACGGGTTTACCTAGAGAAGACGATGAAAGATTTTAGAGATGGAAAAAGAACAAATGACAACGGACTAAAAACTGAGGTCATGAAAGTACTCAATGATGAGGAAGTAAAGGCACTTTCTCATTTTTTAGCTGGGATGTAAGACGCACCCAATAACAAGGAAACGGAAAAGGTTTAAGATGGCAAAACTAAACTCTGATGAGCTTCAGAAATATGCGGATGACGGATATATATTTCCAGATTTCAAACTTTCAGAAGACTTGCTAACCCGTCTACAGTTAGGTATCGACTCTGCCATACATCGACTAGGGGACCAATTTAAGCCGGAGGACATCCCAAATCCACACTTTCTCGATTTTTCTTCAGAAGGAGTTAATAATCCATTTTTAGAGGTTGCGTCACACCCTGATATTCTCGATTTAGTCGAACAAGTTATCGGTCCCGACATTATTTTGTGGATAGCTCGAGTGTTTTGCAAACCCCGCCTGACAGGAAGAGAAGTTCCTTGGCATCAAGATGGAGAGTATTGGCCAATGCGTCCGCTCGAAACCTGTACGGTCTGGATTGCGCTAGACGAAGTCACAACAGAAAATGGATGCATGAGATTCATTCCCGGATCACATCAGTCGGGCTTATATAGGCACCATATGTCGGACCGAAAAGATCTCGTCCTTAATCTTGAATTAGATGAAGATCAATTTGATGAATCCAACGCAGTTAACGTCGAACTACAGCCAGGTGCTATATCCATGCACCACGTCAAAATCATTCATGGGTCGCATGCCAATCAATCCCCTAAAAGAAGAGCAGCCTTGGTACTGCGCTATATGCCAGCATCCTCCCACTATGATCGCTCACTCGTAAATCATGATCGATTTAAAAGTCCGTTTAACTTAAAGGAGCAACCCTTAATATTAATGCGTGGAAGGGATGTATCTGGAGAAAATGATTTAGTCTCAAATCATGAATACTGGAAAAAGCGATATTCAGAAGCTTAATGTCAACATCAAAGCCTCCTATGTTATCGACGAACCCCTCCTCCTAGAAATGAACTGATACTGATGCGAACCCAAAAACCCAGACGCTAACGTGTCTTTAATTCTTGGTATCGATGGTTGTAGGTCCGGGTGGTTTGTTATATGGGAAAAATCGGACAACACGTTGCAATCCTGCGTGGTCCCACGCTTAAAGAAGCTACAGGACGTGACGAACCACAGTCATCTAACAATAGGCATTGATATGCCTGTAGTTTTATCAGACGAAATGCCAAGGGAAGCAGATCAATTAGCGAGAAAGCGACTTGGGAAAAAAGCCTCAACGATTTTTTCTGCTCCTACGCCTGGCATATTGAAGCAAAAAAACTATGAGCAAGCTTGTCAATTTTCGAAAGATAAATTTGGCAAAGCCATCTCTATTCAGTCATGGCACCTATTTCCGAAAATAATAGACGTTCAAACCATCGTAGATCAGGAGAAAATCGACATTTATGAAGTTCATCCGGAGTTGAGCTTTTGCACCCTAAATCGTGATACTGTGATTTTAGAAAGTAAGAAAAAACTAGAGGGTTTTTTGGTTAGGAGGCGATTACTTGAACGCGCTTTTTCTGGTTTTGATTTTGAGTCAATACGAGCCCAGTATTTAAAGAAAGAGGTCGCGAACGACGACATCTTAGATGCGCTGGTTGTTTTATGGAGTACCAAACGGATTGCGGCTAATGAAGCAAAATTTCTTCCGGAGCACCCATGCAAGCCGAACATGAGAATTGCGTATTAACTGCTCCTTACATAAAAATACGCATTCCAAATTCAATATTCCACTTAAAAGAAAATGGGGTGCTGTCCCCCCACAAGGTCGTTCCGGGCCTCACGTAATACATGGTCTTACCCTCAACAAAACGTCCGTATTCTAAATCGAAAGTACCAGTTGATTGGTCATTTCTTTCGTGATCCCATATGAACGCTGGATCCGCCATCAAATAATATCCTTCGGTGAGTATTTTTACCGTAGTTCCTTTAATCGTCGTATTATTTGAGTCAGTACGATCTGAATCCCCACCAAGCGTATCAACATACTGTACAGATGGAAAAGTAACGATTTTCGCTTCTGGAAATCTCATAAATCCCGTCACCACGGGAGAGAAAGTATACTTACCTCCTCCGAGCGCGGTATCGGTTGCCGTATCCCATTTGTTCTCCATCCCAAAGAAAAGTCTGGTCCCGGCTGACGTATTTATCGCCAAATAGGAA